>CAUSQY010000016.1:0-28213 GCA_963533645.1 uncultured Streptococcus sp.
AAGTTGCGCAGTCTACGGTTGATAAAGACATCGAGAACTGGGAGGGGTTCCAAGCAGGTGGTGATAATGGTTTCCTCGGTGATGATAATCCCCAGCGGAATCGTAACGTAGTAGGTACGATTGTTTCTTTCCTCTGTGATGGGAACGTCCACGATGATCAAAGTATACTCATCTTCGATGGTAATACGGGACATTTCTTCCGCATCGAGCGGTGCTCGAAGGTCGGCAATGTCAATGTCAAAGGCGTTGGCGATTTCCAACGATTCATTTTGTGTAGGATTGACGAGGTTGATCCAAGTACCCGGTTCAAGCGTGTCGATCTCTTTAAATTCAGTTGTTGTAGAGAGAAAAACTTGTTTCATATCCCCTATCCTTTCCTACTATTCAGTGATTCATTTTTTGCACCGTACTATTATACTATAAAAACAGCTTTTTGGGTAATAGAATTTCACATTTTTTGGTATAATGGAAAGCAATAATGGACTAGAAAGAACAAAGATGCAAGATAAAATTGTGATTCATGGGGCACGTGCCCATAACTTAAAAAATATAGATGTGGAGATTCCGCGAGACAAGCTGGTTGTTGTGACTGGTTTGTCAGGTTCGGGGAAATCCAGTCTGGCCTTTGATACCCTCTATGCGGAGGGCCAACGTCGCTATGTAGAGAGTTTGTCAGCCTACGCTCGACAGTTCTTGGGTAATATGGAAAAACCAGACGTGGATGCCATTGATGGTCTCAGCCCTGCTATTTCCATCGACCAAAAAACAACTAGTAAAAATCCTCGCTCGACCGTTGGAACGACGACTGAAATCAATGATTATCTGCGTCTCCTCTACGCACGTGTGGGGACGCCTTACTGTATTAACGGGCACGGAGCTATCAAGGCTTCTTCTGTAGAGCAAATCGTTGATAAGGTCTTGGAGTTGCCAGAACGCCAACGTCTGCAAATTTTAGCTCCGGTCATTCGTAAGAAAAAAGGGCAACACAAGAGTGTCATTGAAAAGGTTCAGAAAGATGGTTATGTCCGCGTCCGTGTGGATGGGGAGGTCTATGATGTGACCGAAGTTCCAGAGCTGTCTAAGAGCAAGCAACACAATATCGATGTTGTGGTCGACCGTATTGTCATCAAAGAGGGCATTCGTAGCCGTCTCTTTGACTCCATTGAGGCTGCCCTTCGTATCGCAGAAGGATATGTGATTATCGACACCATGGACGATTCTGAGTTGCTATTCTCTGAGCATTATGCCTGTCCAGTTTGTGGCTTTACTGTTCCAGAGTTAGAGCCACGTCTCTTCTCATTCAATGCTCCTTTTGGTTCTTGTAGTGAGTGTGACGGCTTGGGCATCAAGCTGGAGGTGGATACTGATTTGGTAGTACCAGATGCCAGCAAAACCTTACGTGAGGGGGCGCTAGCACCTTGGAATCCTATCTCATCTAACTACTATCCAAACATGCTAGAGCAGGCCATGACAGCCTTTGGAGTCGATATGGATAAGCCCTTTGAAGACTTGTCAGAAGAAGATAAGAACTTGATTCTCTACGGCTCGGATGGCAAGGAATTCCATTTCCACTATGAAAATGAATTTGGTGGTGTGCGCGATATTGACATTCCTTTTGAAGGAGTGATTGGCAATATCAAGCGTCGTTACCATGAAACCAATAGTGACTACACGCGCACCCAGATGCGCCTCTATATGAATGAGCTAACCTGCGGAACTTGTCACGGCTATCGTCTCAATGACCGGGCCTTGTCTGTTCGTGTAGGTGGCGAGCAAGGACCCCATATCGGTGAAATCTCAGACTTGTCTATCGCAGACCATTTGGAATTAGTGAGCCAGCTGACCTTATCTGAAAATGAAGCCATCATCGCCCGTCCCATTCTCAAGGAAATCAAGGATCGCTTGACCTTCCTCAATAACGTGGGACTTAACTATCTGACGCTGTCACGTTCGGCAGGAACCCTATCAGGTGGGGAGAGTCAGCGTATTCGCTTGGCAACCCAGATTGGGTCCAACCTATCAGGTGTCCTCTATATCCTGGATGAGCCGTCGATTGGTCTCCACCAGAGGGATAATGACCGCTTGATTGCCAGTCTGAAAAAGATGCGTGATTTGGGCAATACTCTCATCGTGGTTGAACATGACGAAGATACCATGCGCGAGGCGGATTATCTGATTGATGTTGGTCCCGGTGCTGGTGTTTTTGGTGGGGAGATTGTTGCTGCAGGAACACCTAAGCAGGTGGCTCGCAACAGCAAGTCTATCACAGGCCAGTATTTGTCAGGGAAACGTGCCATTCCAGTGCCAACAGATCGTCGTGCTGGAAATGGTCGCTTTATCGAAGTTACGGGAGCGCGTGAGAACAACTTGCAAAATATCACCGCTCGCTTCCCGCTAGGAAAATTCATCGCAGTGACAGGGGTGTCAGGTTCAGGGAAGTCGACCTTGATCAACAGCATCCTCAAAAAAGCTATTGCTCAAAAACTCAACCGTAATTCAGACAAGCCTGGTAAATTCAAAACCATCACAGGGATTGAGCATGTCGATCGCCTGATTGACATTGACCAGAGCCCTATCGGACGGACGCCAAGGTCTAACCCGGCTACCTATACGGGAGTTTTTGACGATATACGTGACCTCTTTGCCCAGACAAATGAGGCCAAGATTCGAGGCTACAAGAAGGGCCGTTTCAGTTTCAACGTCAAGGGTGGTCGTTGTGAAGCTTGCTCAGGTGACGGGATTATCAAGATTGAGATGCACTTCTTGCCAGATGTGTACGTGGCTTGTGAAGTCTGCCACGGAACCCGCTACAACAGTGAAACTCTAGAAGTTCACTACAAAGAAAAAAATATCTCGCAGGTTTTGGACATGACCGTCAACGATGCGGTGGAATTCTTCCAACACATTCCGAAAATTCAACGTAAACTTCAGACCATCAAGGATGTGGGGCTAGGCTATGTAACGTTAGGACAACCAGCTACCACCCTTTCAGGTGGGGAAGCCCAGCGTATGAAGTTGGCTAGTGAACTCCACAAACGCTCGACAGGTAAGTCATTCTACATTCTGGATGAGCCCACGACAGGGCTTCATACCGAGGACATCGCTCGCTTGCTTAAAGTCTTGGCTCGCTTTGTAGACGATGGCAATACTGTCCTCGTCATTGAGCACAATCTGGATGTCATCAAGACTGCAGACCATATCATCGATTTGGGACCTGAGGGCGGTGTCGGTGGTGGAACCATCATTGCAACAGGAACCCCAGAAGAAGTAGCTGCCAATGAAGCCAGCTACACAGGACACTATTTGAAAGGAAAGTTACATCATGAATAAACGTGTGCAAGCATTTCTAGCTAAAATGCAAGAAAAAGAACTAGATGGTATCATTATCAACAACCTTAAAAACGTCTATTATTTGACTGGTTTTTGGGGCTCGAACGGAACCGTTTTTATCAGCCGTGACCGTCAGGTCTTGGTGACAGACTCTCGCTATATCATTGCTGCTAAGCAAGAAGTAACAGGTTTTGAGATTGTGGCTGACCGCGATGAATTGGCTGTTATTGCAGGCATTGTTAAGGATATGGGCTTGTCTCGCGTCGGTTTTGAGGACGAGATTCCGGTTTCTTATTACCACCGTATGCAGGCTGCTTTTGCAGGTTTGGACTTGCTTCCGCAGACTCAGTTTGTTGAAGCGCTTCGTATGATTAAAGATGAGAAAGAGATTGCGACTATTCGCAAGGCGTGTTCTATCTCAGACCAAGCTTTCCGTGATGCACTTGACTTTATAAAACCTGGAAAAACTGAGATCGAAATTGCCAACTTCCTTGATTTTCGCATGCGTGAGCTAGGAGCGGCAGGCTTGTCTTTTGATACCATTTTAGCAAGTGGCATCAACTCTTCTAAACCCCATGCCCATCCAATGCACAAACCGGTTGAAGCAGGAGAAGCCATTACCATGGACTTTGGCTGTCTCTACGACCACTATGTCAGCGATATGACACGGACCATCTACCTCGGTCATGTCAGTGACGAACAGGCAGAGATTTACAATACGGTTCTAAAAGCCAACCAAGCTCTGATTGATCAAGCCAAGGCAGGGTTAGGTTTCCGCGACTTTGACAAAATTCCTCGTGATATTATCATCGAGACAGGCTATGGCGACTACTTTACTCACGGTATTGGACACGGTATCGGACTGGACATCCATGAGGAACCCTACTTTAGTCAAACTTCTACCGAGAGCATTCAAGCAGGTATGGTCTTGACTGATGAACCGGGTATCTATATCGAAGGAAAATACGGGGTTCGTATCGAAGATGATATCTTGATTACAGAAACAGGTTGTGAGTTATTGACACTTGCTCCAAAAGAATTGATTGTTATCTAAAAAATGAGATAAATCGTTGACTTTTATATTTTAAAGGTTTATACTGATAGACGAAAACGGTAGGTGAGGCTACCATAGGGATACGGATGACTACCGCAAAGCAGTGGAGACACTACTCGTTGGTCAACAGTCCTGGTCGCGAAGGCCAAGACTAAGCTCATTACATTGCCCTATGGAGTTAAAGCTTGAACGAAAAAACAGATAATTAGTTTTTTAATCCTGCCATTTTTATGGTAGGATTTTCTGCTGTTTTAAGAAAAAGAAAGGAGAAAAACGATGCAAATTGACGATCATCCAGAACCGCACATACACAGCCAATCGCTGATTTGTGTCGTTCTGCCCTTATAAAGTGATTGGTCTCTGTGTATGAAACACATCATTCATACAGATAGGAGAAACCAATGAAAACTACAAAAGAAAGATTAGCAACAGCTATTCACACACCTCTAAACGAAACTCTATCTTTTTATAAGACAAGTCTAACAGGCTTGACTGAGGAGCAGGTGGAGAAAAATCGTGACCTATATGGCGAAAATACCATCACCAAGGGTCAAGAAGACAGTATCCTCAAAAAGATTTACGAATCTATTATCAATCCATTTACAATCATCCTGCTGGTTATCGCCATGATTTCTATGGTGACCAATGTCTGGTTGGCAAAGCCTGGACAAGAAGATCCGACGACCTCTATCATCATCGTCGTTCTCGTTCTAATCTCTGGTGGCATACGCTTTGTCCAAGAATTGCGAAGTGACAAGGCTGCGACCAATCTATCAAAAATGATTGTGAATACAGCCACAGTTATCCGCGAAGGCCAGAGTTTAGAGGTCGCAATTGAAGATTTGGTAGTTGGAGATATAGTCAAATTAAGTGCTGGGGATATGATTCCGGCAGACCTCCTTTTGATTGAATCACGCGATTTCTTTGTTCAACAGTCTGGTTTGACAGGTGAAAGTGACTCGGTTGAAAAACTAGCCTTGTCAAAAATGAGTCAGTCAAACTTTGATAGTCTACTAGAAGCAGAAGCGCTCGCCTTTATGGGAACCAACGTGATCTCAGGAAGTGCCAAGGCTTTGATTCTAGCGGTCGGTGATGATACCATGATGGGAGAAATCGAGCAGACCCTCAATACCTATGACGAACCGACCTCTTTTGAGCGGGAGATGAACAGCATCTCTTGGCTTTTGATCCGTTTGATGTTAGTCATGGTTCCCATCGTCTTTCTCTCCAATGGCTTGACAGATGGCGACTGGCTGGAAGCAGGTGTATTTGCACTGAGTGTTGGTGTTGGATTGACACCTGAGATGCTTCCTATGATCATCACGGCCAGTTTAGCAAAAGGCTCCATTATCATGGCCAAGGAAAAAGTCGTCATCAAAAAACTCAATGCCATACAAGATCTAGGTGCTATTGATATCCTATGCACTGATAAAACAGGAACCCTTACCCAAGACGAAATTGTCCTTGAATATCCTTTGGATATACATGGAGATTTGGATTTGTCTGTGTTGAGACGTGCTTATCTCAATTCCTATTTTCAAACCGGTTTGAAAAACTTGATGGACCGTGCCATTATCAGTAGAACTGAAAAAGAAGCTAAAGAACACGCTATTCTACAAAATTTGGATACTAGCTTCCAAAAAATAGATGAATTGCCCTTTGATTTTGAACGCAGACGGATGAGTGTCATCGTCAAGGATGAGAACGAAGTTGTTAGTTTGGTAACCAAGGGTGCCCTAGAGGAAATGCTTGCGATTTCAACCCATGTGGAATATCAAGGTCAGATTAGCCCTCTGACGGATGATATTCGAGTGGAAATCTTAAAAGAAGTGGACCAACTCAATCAACAGGGCTTGCGAGTCTTGGGAGTCGCCTATAAAACAGGCCTAAAAGAAGGTTTTGCTTACTCCGTTGAAGATGAAAAAGAGATGATTCTAACAGGATATCTTGCCTTCCTAGATCCACCAAAACCATCAGCAGCACCTGCTATCCAAGCTTTGTTAGAACACGGCGTTCAAACAAAGATCTTGACGGGGGACAATGAGAAGGTAACCCAAGCAGTATGCGAAAAAGTTGGTCTAGACGTTGACCAAATCTTGCTGGGTTCTGATATTGATGCCATGACGGACGAAGAGTTGGCCCAAGCAGTTGAGAAGGTGACGGTCTTTGCCAAACTCTCTCCGGATCAAAAAGCACGAATCATTTTACAAATCAAATCGAATGGACATTGTGTTGGCTATATGGGAGATGGGATCAATGATGCCCCTTCTATGAAAGTGGCAGATGTGGGGATTTCTGTTGATACAGCAGTAGATATTGCCAAAGAAACGGCTGATGTCATTTTGCTAGATAAGGATTTGATGGTGCTTGAAAAAGGGCTGGTTGAAGGACGCAAAGTCTATGCTAATATGACCAAATATATCAAGATGACGGTCAGCTCTAATTTCGGGAACATTTTCTCTCTGTTAGTGTCTGGTATCTTTTTACCTTTCCTTCCTATGGCTCCGATTCACTTGATTGTGTTAAACCTCGTCTACGACCTTTCTTGCATTGCCTTGCCATTTGATAATGTAGATGAAGACTTTTTGAAACATCCTCATAAGTGGGAGGCTAAGTCTATTACTCGTTTTATGATTTGGATGGGTCCGATTTCGTCTGCCTTTGACATTTTGACTTTTATCTTGCTCTATTTTGTCATTGTCCCAATGGCGACAGGTCAAGCCTATGCTCACGGAGCAGAGTCTGCAACGGGCTTTATCATCTTGTTCCAGACAGGTTGGTTCATTGAATCCATGTGGTCCCAAACCATGGTTATCCATATGCTTCGTTCAGCAAAACTGCCTTTCTTACAAAGTCGTCCATCATGGTTTGTTCTTGGAACAACCTTGCTAGCAGCTAGTTTTGTGACCTTCCTTCCCTACTCTTCAATTGCTAGTCTACTTCATTTAACCCCTTTGGAACCAATTTATTTCCTCTTTTTGCTTTTGATTATCGTCCTTTATATGATAAGTGTTACAGTTGTAAAACGATTGTATATCAAAAAATTTAAAAGTTGGTTATAAATTGATTTTGTCAAGAAAAAAGTACGAAAATCGCGAAAAAAGTTAATTTTTTTTAAAAATAGGTCGCAAGTCGGATGTTTTTTATGGTATAATAGACTAAACTGATAGTAACATGTAGCGAAAGGGGTAGGTACATGATCAAAATTTATACAGTCTCAAGTTGTACTAGCTGTAAAAAAGCGAAAACCTGGCTCAATGCCCACCAGTTAAGTTATAAAGAACAAAATCTCGGTAAAGAAGGAATTACAAGAGAAGAGTTATTAGATATTCTCACGAAAACAGATAATGGCATTGCCAGTATCGTTTCGTCAAAAAACCGCTACGCTAAGGCACTTGGAGTTGACATCGAGGATTTGAGTGTCAATGAAGTGCTCAACTTAATCATGGAAACACCACGGATCTTAAAGAGTCCGATTCTCGTTGACGAGAAGCGCCTACAAGTCGGCTATAAAGAAGATGATATCCGTGCCTTCTTGCCACGCTCTGTCCGTAATGTAGAAAATGCAGAAGCACGTCTACGTGCAGCTCTATAAAACATCAAGGCTGGGAGTGACTCCTGGCCTTGTTTGCTCTTTTGTTTTAAAATCATGTGAGGAATTATGAAAAAGTTACTAATTGCTAGTTTTGCTCTCCTCTTTTTGCTTGCGGGATGTGGGCAAAAAAAGGAAACTCCTGCTGCTTCCACAACAGCATCTGAACCTCTCCAATCAAACCTTCCCGTTTTGGACAATGCCGAAAAGAATACGGTTGTCACCAAGACCCTGTTGATGCCGAAGTCAGAAAATGGAACGCAGCAGATTCAGACCATTACCTATAAAGGCAATCAATTTTTGACCTTGACCATCCAGCAAAAACGACCTGTCGGGGATGAACTCAAGACCTTTATCTCTGAAAATGGTCTAGAGGAGACGCAAAAAGCGCTTCTAGAAGCGGAAGAGAAGGATGAGACCATCCAAGAGGCACGCAAACTAGCAGGATTTACACTGGAAACAAAGCTACTCAGCGAGACAGAAATCCAGACCACAACGACTTATGATTTTCAAGTATTGGATGTTAAAAAGGCATCTCAGCTAGAATATTTAAAAAATATTGGTCTTGAAAATCTCTTAAAAAACGAACCTAGCCAGTATATTGCTGACAGAGTGGCAAATGGGGCGGTAGAACAGTAAGAAAATCCAAATAAACAAACTGATTTATTTGTAGAACGTAAGGAAATATGCTATAATAGTAATATTCTAAGGAAAGAGGGTGTTAGAATGGGATTTACTGAAGAAACTGTACGGTTTAAATTGGATGATTCCAATAAGAAAGAAATTAGCGAAACATTGACAGATGTTTATGCTTCTTTGAATGACAAGGGCTACAATCCGATTAACCAGATCGTCGGTTATGTATTGAGTGGAGACCCTGCCTACGTTCCTCGTTACAACAATGCACGAAATCAAATCCGTAAGTATGAGCGTGATGAAATTGTTGAAGAATTGGTACGCTACTACCTTAAAGGACAAGGAGTCGATCTATAATCTATGAGAATTATGGGATTGGACGTCGGTTCAAAAACAGTGGGCGTGGCTATTAGTGACCCACTAGGCTTCACTGCTCAAGGACTTGAAATCATCCAGATTAATGAGGATCAGGGCCAGTTTGGTTTTGACCGTATCAAGGAATTGGTTGACAGCTATAAGGTGGAACGCTTTGTAGTGGGTCTGCCTAAAAACATGAACAATACCAGCGGTCCGCGAGTAGAAGCCAGTCAAGCCTATGGTGCCAAGCTAGAAGAACTCTTTGGTTTGCCAGTAGACTATCAGGATGAGCGTTTGACGACGGTCGCTGCGGAGCGTATGTTGATTGAACAAGCAGATATCAGCCGTAACAAGCGCAAGAAAGTTATTGATAAGTTGGCTGCTCAGCTGATTTTGCAAAATTATTTAGATAGAAAATTTTAAGACAGAGGAGAAACTATGTCACACGATCACAACCACGATCACGAAGAACGTGAATTGATTACACTAGTAGATGAGCAAGGAAATGAAACCTTGTTTGAAATTCTTTTGACAATCGACGGGAAAGAAGAATTTGGTAAGAACTATGTTCTGCTTGTACCAGTTAACGCAGAAGAAGACGAAGACGGGCAAGTTGAAATCCAAGCCTACTCATTCACTGAAAATGAAGATGGAACAGAAGGCGAATTGCAACCAATCCCAGAAGACTCAGAAGACGAATGGAACATGATTGAAGAAGTCTTCAACAGCTTTATGGAGGAGTGATACAGTCTGGGAGACTGTATCAGCCCTGCTTCTAGAAATAAGAAAAAGCAGGAACGTTCGGGGAACATTTTTACCCCAGTTCCTTTAAATAAGAGAGAACTGGTATGTCTGGGAGACTGTATCAGCCCAACTCCTAAAAATTGGAAGAGTTGGAATATCCGGGGGACGTTTTTAGCCCACGTTGAAATTCATAGTAGCTAGTGATTAGCTAACCAGGTAAGAGGTCGGGATTTTAGTCCCGGCCTCGCTTTTATTTGTAATCATACTTTCATGCGGTAGTTGATTGGACTTTTGTTAAGGAGACATGTATGTTTGAAGTAGAAGAATGGCTTCATAGTCGGATTGGTTTAAACTTTAGATCCGGTCTTGGACGAATGCAGCGAGCGGTGGATTTGCTGGGGAATCCTGAGAAGACTTATCCTATTATCCACGTAACAGGGACTAACGGTAAGGGGTCAACTATTGCCTTTATGAGGGAGTTGTTTGTTGCTCATGGTAAAAAAGTTGGTACTTTTACCTCTCCTCATATCATCAGTATCCATGATCGAATCTGTATTAATGGGCTACCGATCGCTAGTGAAGACTTTGTCTGTATAGCTAACCAAGTCAAGGAGATGGAGAAAACTCTCTTAGAAACACATGATCAATTGTCTTTCTTTGAGTTGTTGACCCTAATTGCTTTACTATACTTTAAAGAGCAGGGAGTGGATCTAGTTATGCTAGAAGTGGGGATAGGTGGTCTACTTGATACCACTAATGTCGTAACTGGAGAGATTGCAGTTATTACCTCCATTGGGCTAGATCATCAGGAGACCTTGGGTGACAGTCTGGAGGGAATAGCAGAGCAGAAAGCTGGTATCTTCAAAGTTGGAAAGAAGGCGATCATTGCCAAGCTTGCTCCAGAAGCTGAGCTTGTCTGTCAAAAAAGAGCAAGAGAGTTAGCTGTGGACCTCTATCAAAGTGGCCAAGATTTCTCCTTTAATGCTGGTGATTTTTCAAGTAGCCTAGGAAGATTTTCCCAGCTTAAAATCGGTTTGGAAGGCGCCTACCAGCAAGAAAATGCCTCCTTGGCTTTACAAACCTTTCTTCTGTTTATGGCCTCAAGAGAGGAAAAAATCGAAGAACAGCTTGTTAGACAGGCTTTGAAGAAGACTCATTGGGCAGGTCGCTTGGAACGGATTCGTCCGCAAATCTACCTAGATGGGGCTCACAATCTTCCAGCCCTAACCCGTTTGGTCGAGTTTATCCAAGAGAAAATCCAACAAGGTTATCAAGTCCGCATCCTTTTTGGTGCCCTTAAACGCAAAGATTATCAAGGGATGTTGGGCTATCTATCTGAGCAGTTGCCTCAGGTGGAACTTAAGGTAACGGGCTTTGACTACCAAGGCTCTCTCGATGAAAAGGATGTGGCGGGTTACGATTTGATTTCTTCCTATGGCGATTTTATCAGAGAATTTGAAGAAAAGGCCAACGATCAGGACCTGCTTTTCGTGACGGGCTCGCTCTACTTTATCTCAGAAGTCCGAGCGAGTTTGCTAGGAAGCGATGGGATTAGTTGACCTTCTAGGCTTAAGTTGTTATACTTGAGGTAGGAGGTACATCTGGAAACTGATCCAGCAAATTATTGGCACAAAAGAAAGGAAATCGCTATGAAAACAAAAACATTCACACTTTCTATTGCTTCCCTAGCAATTCTTAGTCTTTTAGCAGCTTGTGGATCTAAGACACAAGCACCTACCCAGCAATCTGCTCAACAACCATCTACTCAACAAGAGTCATCTTCTAGTGCTGCTACAAGTGCCAGCCAACCACAGGCGTCCTCAAGTCAGGACAGTACTGTAGCTCAACCTACGAACATCGATGGTACCTATACTGGAAAAGATGAGAATGACCAAATCACTCTAGTTGTAACAGGTAAAACTGGTACATGGACTGAGGTCGAGCCAGATGGAGATAAGGAAATCAAGCAAGTCAGCTTTGAGCCAGAAAATCAACGTGTCATTATCGGTGATGATGTCAAAATTTACACGGTTAATGGTAATCAATTGATTATCGATGATATGGACCGAGAGGCATCTGACCGAGTGGTATTAACTAAGCAATAATGATTAAGTAAAAGTTCCAATGAGATGAAAGCTATCTTTTTGGAGCTTTTTTCTTGAAAAAATGGCTGGCTGTTCTTTACTAACTTTTTACTTAAAACGCTTACAAATATTTGTAAAACTTCTTATAAGGTCGTATACTTATAGTAAATAATCAAATAGCGCAGAGGCGCAGGAGGAAAAGCATATGGCTACATTTTACGTTCCATCAGTTAACCTTATTGGTAAAGGTGTTGTAAATGAAGTAGGTCCGTATATCAAGGAATTGGGGTATAAGAAGGCTCTTTTGGTGACAGATAAGTTCATCGAGGGAAGTGATATTTTACCTAAGGTCCTAAAACCATTAGATGCTGAAGGGATCGAATATGTCATCTTTAGCGATGTGGAGCCAAATCCGACTTGCAAGAACGTCACAGACGGAGTGGCTGCCCTGAAAGAGCATGGATGCGACTTCATCATCAGTCTTGGAGGAGGATCTCCTCAGGATGCGGCTAGTTGTATCTCTATCATCGCTACAAATGGTGGAAAACCACAGGACTACGAAGGTCTCCACAAGTCTGCTAAAAAAGGCTTGCCAGTGGTTGCGATCAATACAACAGCTGGAACTTCTGCAGAAATCACCATTAACTATGTCATTACTGACGAAGAACGCAAGGTCAAGATGGTAATGGTTGATAAGAACAGCCTCGCCCTTATCTCTGTCAATGATCCAGAACTCATGCTTTCAAAACCGAAAGGATTGACAGCAGCGACAGGTATGGATGCTCTTACTCACGCTGTTGAAGCCTTGGTAACACCAGGTGCTTATAATGTGACCAAGAAACTCTCTATCGGAGCGATTGAACTCATCAAAGAGTATCTTCCTCGTGCTGTGGCAAATGGCCAAGACATTGAAGCGCGTGAGGCGATGGTCAATGCCATCTTCCTCGGTGGTATGAGCTTTAACAATGCTGGTTTGGGCTATGTTCATTCTATGGCTCACCAACTCGGTGCGGTATATAACTTGCCACATGGTGTCTGCTGTGCCATGCTTCTCCCAGTTGTAGAGCGTGAAAATGCCAAGCGTGTACCAGAAGCTTTCCGCAATGTAGCCAAGGCCTTGGGACTCCATGTTGAAGGGAAAACAGACCAAGAATGTGCTGACTATGCTATCGCTGAAATTGAGAAACTGTCTGAAACAGTAGGTATTCCGAAGAAACTCACTGAACTCGGTATCCAAGAAAAAGACTTTGACTTTGACTATCTTTCTAAAAATGCATTGATCGATGCTTGTGCGCCAGGCAATCCATTCATGCCAACTTTAGAAGAAACCATTGCTCTCTATAAAGAACTCTTCTAAAAATCAAGTAGAGTGGAAGGGACTTATTCTTCAAAATATAAATAATATTGGAAAGAACTATCATTTTGGTAGTTCTTTTTTTAAAAATTTGCTATCCTAGACATATGAGAAAAGTCAAAATTGATGTGGTTGTAGTTCCTTTGAGTGGGCATCTCTTCCCAACACTGAATTTACTTGCCCCCTTGTTGAAGGATTCCCTATATGAGATTCGATTATTTACAGGACCGCAACGAAAAGCTGTCGCAGAGGAGATGGGATTCCGGGTGATTCCCATTTTAGAAAATTGTGTAGATGAGTTTGAGCGTGTAGCCAACAATGAAGGGCAGTTAAACTTTATTTCTGCTTATCGACAGTTGTCAGCTAGTCTTGATTTGATCAATGTGGTTTCAGATCAATTAATGCAAGAGTGGCAGGAAAATCGACCTGATATTGTGATTGCGGATTTTATAACCCTCTCTGGAGGACTTGTAGCGGAACAGTTGAATATTCCCTGGATTACCACGATGGCGACACAGTTTGCCATTGAAACGACAGATGGACCGCCTTGTTTCTTTGGAGGAATGGGCAGTCCAAAAACATCTTTCCAATCTGCCCAGCAATGGCTAGGAAGAAAAGGGACTTGTTTAGGGAAACGAATCGTAACCTTTTTATTGAGAGAACGATTGAAACGTTACGATTTTAAGCTCTACAATCAGAAAGGTCAGGAAACCATCTATTCACCCTATTCCATCTTGGGAATTGGGATGAAAGAGTTGGAGCTGAAAAGTGGTTTTCCAGAGCATTACCTTTGGGTGGGACCTTTTGGCTCTTCGATCGAGAGAGCAGAGAATTATCCTCTCGATTTGTCTCCCTATGCAAGTTATAAAAAAGTCCTCGTATCCTGTGGAACTCAGCTAGCGTGGGCTAAAGATAACCTCCTCTACCAGACACAACAATTGGCAAAAGCCCATCCTGACTGTTACTTTTTTGTGACTCTGGGGTTTGGCGGACAAGACTTCCAATGTGAGGAGCTCATGGACAATGTTTCTGTGGTATCCTATCTTCCCTATAAGGAATACATTCCCCAGATGGACTATGTCATTCATCATGGCGGTGCGGGTATTTTTTACCAGTGTATCATCTATGGCAAACCTGCCTTGATTCTCCCCCATGACTATGATCAGTATGACTATGCGGTTCGTGGATTAGAGGCAGGGATTGCCTTGACTGCTAAACGAGAGGATAGAGAAGCGATTGGACGCGCTTTTGATGAGCTGTTGGCTAGAGATGGCTGGTCAGAATTGAACAAACTTAGTCGTGCTGCTCAGACCTACCAGCCAACAGAAATCCTCAAGAATGAAATACATCGACTCTTGGGGGACAAGGAGAAATAAATCATGAAGAAAGTATTGGTAACAGGTGCTACGGGCTTTCTAGGTAAGTATGTTGTTGAAGAACTCAGTCAGCAGGGCTATCAGGTACGCGCTTTTGGACGCAATCGCAAGGTGGGTCAGTCTTTAGAAAACTCCTCTGTGGCATTTTTTCAGGGAGATTTGACCAAGCAAGAGGATCTGACTCAGGCTTGTCAGGGTATGGACATGGTTGTGCATGCGGGTGCTCTTTCTACCGTCTGGGGGCCTTGGGAGGATTTCTACCAGACAAATGTCTTAGGGACCAAGTATGTTCTGGATGCTTGTCGAGAGACTGGTATTCAGCGCTTGGTTTACGTATCCTCACCTAGCATCTATGCTGCTCCTAGAGACCAACTAGCTATCAAAGAAAGTGCTGCGCCTCAGGAAAATAATCTGAATAACTACATTCGTAGTAAGCTGGCTTCGGAGAAGCTGTTTAAGGATTATCCTGATGTTCCAAGTATTATCTTACGACCTCGTGGGCTTTTTGGGATTGGGGATACCAGTATTTTGCCCCGAGTTCTCAAACTCAGTCAGAAGATTGGCATTCCCTTGATAGGGGACGGTCTTCAGCTCATGGATATGACCTGTGTGGAAAATGTTGCTCTGGCCATTCGTTTGGCTCTAGAGGCCCCTCAAGCTAGTGGCGAAGTTTATAATATTACCAATGGGGAACCAAGAGCTTTTAAGGATTTGATAGAAGAAACCTTGAGAGGGTTGGATTATCCAATAACATACAGAAAAGTGCCAGCTCCTCTTCTTTCAGTTATTGCTACTAGTTTAGAGTTTCTGTATAAGGTCTTGAAACTCAAAGGTGAACCGGCTCTGACACGCTATACCTATTATCTGCTCCGTTATAGTCAGACGCTGGACATCAGCAAGGCGGAGCGAGACTTGGGTTATTGCCCTCGAATCAGTATTTCGGAAGGGATTGAACAGTATGTCAAAGATTATCGAAAGCATTGATTATTTCCCGGCCGGCTACTGTACCAGCTATGCGGGTTTACTGTTTAAGGGAGTCAAGAATAAAAAGATGACTTTCCCGGCGGGAGTCTTTCTCATCAAGCACAGAGACAAGGGCTATCTCCTCTATGATACTGGCTATCACTATGATATTAAGACGAAGCTTCGCTATGGTTTCTATCGACTAGGAACACCTGTTCAAATGACGGAGAAGGACCAAATTTCACGTTTGTTAGAAGCGAAGGGAATCAAACCAGAAGAAATTAACTATGTTCTTCTATCGCACCTACATCCAGATCATCTGGGAGGAGCAAGTTTTTTCCCGAATGCTCAATTTATCCTGACTCAAGAGGTTTTTGAAGTTTACCAGAAACCCAAGTTGAAAGACTTGATTTTCAAGGAGTTTTTGCCAGCTTCTTTTGAGAAAAATCTAACCATTATCAGAGCAGACCAGCAGCACTCGGCATTTCTCTATCGTCCGATTTGTGATCTTTTCGGAGATGGCAGTATCCTAGTTGCTTCTGTTGATGGGCATGCTAGGGGGCAAGCCTGTCTGTATCTTCCAGAGCTTAATCTTCTCATTGCAGCAGACCTCTGTTGGGGAATTGATCTCTTACCTTATACCAAGCAGATGCACCTGCTTCCTTCCCTGGTTCAGGACAATAAGGCAGACTATATCAAGGGGACAGAGTTTCTGGAGGAAGTCTTGAGAGACGGTATTGAGGCAATTGTTAGCCATGACCCTGTAGAAAGGATCGAGCGGATTTTGTATGAAAAAAATAACCTTTCTTAAAACTTTTATCCAAACGCGTTGGCTTCATAATTTTAAGTCTCGAGAAGCCGTAGAAAACTATCAGAAAAAGCAATTAGCTAACTATATGAATTTTTTAAAGCGAGAGTCTCCCTACTTTAAAAATGGGGTTCCTAGCAACTTTGATCATATGGACAAGGCTTTTATGATGGAACATTTTAATGAGCTCAACACCCAAGGAGTGGATAGAGATGAAGCCTTGGCCTTGGCTATTGAAAGTGAACAGACCCGTGATTTTACCGAGCTCAAAGGAGAAGTGGCGGTTGGGCTGTCTTCAGGGACGTCTGGACATCGAGGCCTCTTTATCACAACAGAGAAAGAGCGAAGTATGTGGGCAGCGGCTATCTTGGCCAAGATGTTGCCAAAGGGGCAGCTTTTTGGGCACCGTATCGCCTTTTTCCTGAGAGCTGATAATGAACTCTATCAGACCATAAATACGGCGCTCATTCGTCTAGAGTACTTTGATATTTTTAAACATACAGATGAGCATATAGAGCGACTCAACCACTATCAACCAACGATTATTGTGGCACCAGCCTCAATGTTAATTGAATTGAGCAAGCGTCTCAAGGATGGAGAGTTAGCTATTCACCCACAAAAAATCGTTTCGGTGGCGGAAATCTTGGAAGATAGTGATAGGGGACGGATCGCAGAAGCCTTTTCACTATCCATCATTGACCAAGTTTATCAGGCGACAGAAGGTTTCCTAGCCTGCACTTGCTCAGCTGGCAATCTGCATCTCAACGAAGATATTATCTATGTGGAAAAGCAGTATCTAGATGACCGCCGTTTTTATCCAGTGATTACGGACTTTAAACGAAGCAGTCAGCCTGTTTATCGCTACCAGCTCAATGATATCTTGGTTGAAAATCCGGAGCCTTGTCCCTGTGGCTCCTGCTATACACGGATTGACAAGGTCGAAGGACGTTCTGACGACATCTTCTATTTTGAAGGACTAGATGGGGGACAGGTGACCATCTATCCAGACTTTATCAGACGGTGCATCCTCTTTGTGGAGAATGTGGGAGATTATCAAGTTAAGCAACATTCTGAGAAATTAGTGGAAGTTTGTCTAAGCCAACGAGATGAGGATGTAGAGACAGCAATTTTAGCACAGTTCCAACTCTTGGCCCAGCAAAAAGAGTTCATAGTTCCTCAAATCCAATTTTCAGATTATCACTGGGATACTAGCCGTAAACTCAAACGAATTCAACGTTTATGAAAGGAAAAAAGACAATGACAGAAGTAAAAAGACATGTAGAAATCGCAGGTTATGGTGTTTGCCTTCCCAAGCATACCGTTCAATTCAAAGACCAGACCCGTTATCGTGTAGTTGAAAATGAAGAAACGCAACTTGACTTGGCAGAAAGAGCTATCCAGCGTGCACTTGAACATGCAAATTTAGATATTAAAGATATCGATTGCCTTGTATCAGCTAGTGCAGTTGGTGTTCAGCCTATTCCTTGTACGGCTGCCTTGATTCATGAGCGCGTGGCAAAAGGACTCTCAATTCCAGCAATGGACATCAATACAACCTGTACCAGCTTTATTTCTGCTCTATCGACTATGTCCCACTTGATTGAGGCGGGCGAATACAATCGTGTTCTGATCGTGTCTAGTGAGGTTGGTAGTTTAGGGCTCAATCCCAAGCAAAAAGAAAGTTTTGAACTCTTTAGTGACGGGGCAGCAGCCTTTATTTTCCAAAAAAGTCATCAGGAAAAAGGGATCATTGCTAGTCTCCAACGTACTTGGTCAGAAGGAGCTCACGATACGGAGATTCGTGGAGGTCTGACTTCTTTTCAACCAAAAGAGTACTCTGAAGCGACTAAGACCAACTATATGTTTGACATGAAGGGGAAGAAAATCCTCCTCTTGTCTGCTCGTAAAATCCCAGTCATGTTTGAAGAGTTTCAAGAAAAAACACAGCTATCCTTGGCAGATGTGGACTATATCATTCCTCACCAAGCAAGTCGCGCCCTTCCTTTGGTTATGGAAAAACTAGGTGTGGCTGAGGATCAGTACCTCAATCTCGTCACTGACTATGGAAATATGGTGTCAGTCTCTGTACCGTTTGGATTGGCCTATTCATTGGACCATGGACTTATCAAGGAGGGAGATATCGTCTACCTTATGGGAACTGCTGCTGGTATGACGGTCAATATGTTGGCTCTGAAATTGTAATAATCATCTAAACACGGAACGACTGGAACTTGAGCAAGTGCAAAAGGTTGCCATCTACCCCTGAACTGAGGTATACTAGTAGAAAGATTAGTTTATCAAGCGGCGAGGGAGAATGTTAGAAAAGGAAGGGGATGTATGACAGCTAGAAAAATGCAGCTACTCATGTCCAAATATGGTTTTAGTATTACCATCATGTTGGCAGAGTTGTTTATCGTCTTTGGTTTATTTCTCTATCTAGGGCAGATGGCTCCAATTGTCTGGGTTATCCTAGTCATTTTAGTGAGCTTAGCGACCATTGTATCGATTGTGAATCGATCTATGAATCCTGAGAGTAAGGTAACATGGCTGTTAGTAGCCTTTGTGCCAGTTTTTGGCCCTTTGCTCTATATCATGTTTGGAGAACGTCGTTTATCTAAAAAAGAATTGAAGCAGCTAAAGCAGCTCCAATCAATGGTTGACCGAGAGGACAATAGCAGAGCTCTCCGTTTGGAGTTAAAAGAACAAGACAAGTCAGCTTACGGAGTTATCAAATCTCTCCTCAGCATGGACACGAATGCTGATGTCTATGATCGAACGGATACACAATTTTTTGCATCTGGTGAAAGCATGTGGCATCAGATGCTAGAGGATCTCAAGAAAGCAGAGAAGTTTATCTTTCTCGAATACTATATCATCGAAGAAGGTTTGATGTGGAATAGTATTTTGGAGATTTTGGAAGAAAAGGCAGCTCAAGGAGTAGAGGTGAAGCTTCTCTATGATGATATTGGTTGTATGGCAACCTTGCCTGGAGATTACACCATCCAGCTTCGTAGCCGAGGGATTGAAGCTCATAAATTTAACAAGGTGATTCCGCGCTTGACTGTTGCCTATAACAACCGTGACCACCGTAAAATCATGATTATCGATGGTCAATTTGCCTATACAGGTGGTATCAATCTGGCTGATGAGTATATCAACCATATCGAACGCTTTGGTTATTGGAAGGATAGCGGTATTCGTCTGGATGGACCGGCAGTTAAGGCTTTTACCAGACTCTTTTTATCTGCATGGTATATCAACCGTGGAGAAATTAGTGACTTTGACCAATACCATCTTGAAAATCAACCTAGAGACGGGATGGGGCTCTGTATTCCCTATAGTAGTGGCCCTAAACCTATTTACCGATCTCAGGTTGGGAAAACGGTCTATCAAAATCTTATCAATCAAGCTACAGACTACGTTTATATCACGACACCCTATCTGATTGCGGACTATGATCTCACCGAAAGTATCAAAAATGCAGCTCTGAGAGGGGTAGATGTGCGAATTGTGACGCCTTGTATCCCAGATAAGAAGGTCATCCAATTGGTTACTCGCGGAGCTTATCCTGACTTGTTGTCTGCTGGAGTTCGCATTTACGAGTACAGTCCGGGATTCCTTCATAGCAAGCAAATGCTGGTCGATGGAGAAGCAGCAACAGTGGGAACCATCAATTTTGACTATCGTAGCTTGCTCCACCACTATGAAAATGGTGTTTTGCTTTATAGAACGCAGTCCATCATCGATATTGAAAGAGACTTCGAAGAAATTTTTAAGGTTTCTCAAGAAATTTATCCCCACACCATCAAAACTAGCTGGTACCAAAGCCTCATTAAGGAAATTGTCCAGTTGTTTGCACCCATGCTCTAACTATCCATCGAGATCTAGCCCAAGGCTGGGTCTTTTTTGTCTTCTTACGAATAGATAAGTAAAGGAGAAAACCATGCTTAATCTAGAAGATGATGATTTTATCAGAGAGTATAGAAATAGTCGATTCCACCGTTTTCGTGAAATCGAACGCTTTGCGCTGTTGGATAAGAAATTCAGCAAATATCAATCCCAAGCTGACATTCCTGTAAGATTTTGATATACTAAAACAGATAAACTTAGAGGAGAAATTGAATGAACGTATACGAGAAAATAGATGAGAAACAAGAAGAATCTCATTACCAAGACTGGTCGGTGCCAGAGAAACGAGAAGGAGCTCCGATTCCCTTTTTTAGTATCATGCTTTGGAGTTTAGTGGCCACAGCCATTTCGGTTGCCCTGCCTTTTATTTTTGGTTTAGTCAGTCCGCAACAAACTCAGGATCTTTATACCGGTTGGGCCTTGCATCAAAATGGTCAAATGTATACAGATTACTTTGGAACGAATGGATTGCTCTATTACTTGCTAACCTATCTTTCCCTAGGAAGTATTCTGCTTGCTTTGGTTGAGTGGTTGGCCTTGTTTGGAGCAGGTGTTTTTCTTTTTAAATCTGCAGATGCTCTTACTGGTCAAGCAGAAGAAGCCAAGAAGCTGGTATTTGTGTTCTATTTGTTAGTGGCAGGACTCGCTTTTGGTGGTGGCTATGCTCTCTTAGTAGCCTTGCCTTTCCTATTTTATTCATTGAGTGTTGTTACGAACTACTTAGCTTATCCAAATGACGACAAAGGATTTGTAAGAGTGGGGATGAGTCTTGCTCTCGCTTTCTTCCTTGCACCGATTCCAACCGCCTTGTTTGCGGCTGTACTGGCTCTAGGCATCATCGGCTTTAATCTAGCTAAAGGTCACTTTGTTCATGGTCTATATCAGTTCTTTGCGTCAGCCCTAGGATTTTCACTCTTATTCTATCCTTTAGGCTACTATACAGTGTGGACAGGTAGTTTTGGGGATGCCATTAGCCAGACCTTGTATCCGGTAAATACTCTTAGCCTCTTTTCAAATTCGCATTTGCTTGAAAATGCAGCCTTCTATGGCTTGCTTGCTATTGGATTAGGTTCCCTTGGTTTGCTCTTTGCAGGCTTGTTCCAGTCAAAACCAGCCAAGCAATATGCCCTCTCAATTGCTGCTAGCTTGGGATTGTTGGTTTCTTTGGGAATCTTGATTCTCTCCAAAGAACCTATCAACGGTACTCGTCTTGTGGTGCTAATTCCTTTCTTGGTCTTGCTCCTTCTGACAGGAATCAAGGAAGATGTTTCTGAAGGAGGGAGTCGTCGTAGAAGAAGACGTGAGAAACAAACTTCTTTCCTTAAAGGAAATTTCTATCTACCACTGATTGCCCTTGCCTATCTCATTGTTCTTCCTATCGTGAGTCGCTACCTTTCTCACCCAGCGGCTTATCAGGAGAGAGAACGTCTTGCCAGCGTGGTCAAACAACAAACGAGTTCTGAGGATCGTGTCTATGCTTGGGATGATCGTCCAGATTTCTACCGTGCAAGTGAACGCTTGGCGCCGACTTCTCTATCAACTCCAACACTCTATACTGCAAGCGACGAAAATAAAACCAAACTGATGAATGATCTGAAAGAGAATCAACCGAAGATGATTGTGGTCAATCAAAAAGTTGCCTTGTGGTCGGATGTAGAGAGCTGGCTCAGCGAAAAATATGAGCTTGTTCAGACAGATACTAGCGAGTTCAAACTTTATAAATCAAAATAACAAAAAATCAATATCTTGTGGAATTTTAAAAAATTTAGGATTTTTAACACAAGATATTGATTTTTATTTTTAGAGTGGTATAATACTGAATATAAACTATTCAACAATATTTTAGAAAAGAGCATGGATATGATTGTATTAGAAGAAAAGCTTGCAACCGTTCCCACCTTGTTCGTTGAAAAACGAGATGGTAGACGTGTGGTGTTTGATGTAGACAAGATTGACAAGGCTCTCCACAAGGCGGCGGAAAAGGTTATGGACGTTACGCCTCTAGTAGAAAAACGCCTAAATGGTCTAGTTGAAAGAATCGTGACTGAAATTCACAGTCGCTTCCCTCAAGGTGTCAAGATTTACGAAATTCAAAATATCGTAGAACATGAACTCCTTGAAGCCAAAGAATATGCGCTGGCTGAGGAGTATATCACTTATCGGACACAGAGGGATTTTGAGCGCTCAAAAGCGACAGATATCAACTTTAGTATCCATAAACTTCTCAATAAAGACCAAGCAGTTGTCAATGAAAATGCCAATAAAGACAGCGATGTCTTCAACACCCAGCGTGATTTGACAGCAGGGATTGTTGGGAAATCAATCGGACTGCAAATGCTTCCTAAGCACGTAGCCAATGCTCACCAAAAAGGGGATATCCACTATCATGACTTGGACTACAGTCCCTACACACCGATGACCAACTGCTGTTTGATTGATTTTAAAGGCATGTTGGAAAATGGTTTTAAGATTGGGAATGCGGAGGTAGAGAGTCCCAAGTCTATCCAGACTGCGACAGCTCAGATTTCACAAATTATCGCCAACGTTGCTTCTAGCCAGTATGGGGGCTGTTCAGCTGACCGTATCGATGAAGTCTTGGCACCGTATGCAGAGAAGAATTACCAGAAACACCTCAAGGATGCGAAAGAGTGGGTCCTACCTGATAAACGGGAAGATTACGCATGGAAGAAAACGCAAAAAGACATCTACGATGCCATGCAATCTCTTGAGTATGAAATCAACACCCTCTTTACTTCAAACGGGCAAACACCTTTTACTTCACTCGGTTTTGGTCTGGGAACCAATCGTTTTGAGCGGGAAATTCAAAAAGCTATCCTGAACATCCGAATCAAGGGGCTTGGTTCAGAACACCGTACAGCTATCTTCCCTAAACTCATCTTTACGCTGAAAAGAGGCCTTAACTTAGAAGAGGGTTCACCTAACTACGACATCAAACAGTTGGCTCTTGAGTGTGCAACCAAGCGGATGTACCCAGATGTCTTGTCCTATGATAAGATTATCGAACTGACAGGTTCTTTCAAGGTTCCTATGGGTTGTCGCTCCTTCCTCCAAGGATGGAAGGATGAAAATGGTGTTGAGGTCAATTCAGGTCGTATGAACCTAGGTGTTGTGACAGTCAATCTGCCTCGTATCGCCCTCGAGTCTGAAGGGGATCTGAATAAGTTCTGGGAAATTTTCAATGAACGTATGAACATCGCAGAAGATGCTTTGGTTTACCGTGTTGAACGGACCAAGGAAGCAACACCGGCGAATGCCCCTATCCTCTATCAGTACGGAGCCTTCGGTCGCCGCCTTGGAAAAGAAGAAAGTGTTGACCAACTCTTTAAGAATCGCCGTGCGACAGTTTCGCTGGGTTACATCGGTTTGTACGAAGTGGCTACAGTCTTCTTTGGAAACAGCTGGGAAAGCAATCCTGAAGCCAAGGAATTCACACTGGATATCATTCGCGATATGAAACGACGTGTAGAAGAGTGGTCTGACCAATATGGTTACCATTTCTCTATCTACTCCACACCGTCTGAAAGTCTGACAGACCGCTTCTGTCGCTTGGATACAGAGAAGTTTGGCTCTATTCCTGATATTACGGACAAGGAATACTACACCAACTCTTTCCACTATGATGTCCGCAAAAATCCAACACCGTTTGAAAAATTAGACTTTGAGAAAGTTTATCCAGAAGCAGGTGCGTCAGGTGGTTTCATTCATTATTGTGAGTATCCAGTTCTTCAACAAAATCCTAAGGCCCTGGAAGCTGTCTGGGACTATGCCTATGACCGTGTTGGCTATCTAGGAACCAATACTCCAATTGATCGCTGCTACAAGTGTGACTTTGAAGGGGATTTTGAACCAACTGAGAGAGGCTTTGCTTGTCCCAACTGTGGCAATAGCGACCCTAAAACAGTAGATGTGGTCAAACGTACGTGTGGTTATCTGGGAAATCCTCAAGCGCGTCCGATGGTTAACGGACGCCACAAGGAAATCGCTGCGCGTGTCAAACACATGAACGGCTCAACCATTAAAACAGCCGGACATGAAGTAACAAATTAGAAGGAAACGCAATGGGGAAATACCAATTAGACGATAAGGGACGTGCTCAAGTAACCCGTTATCATGAAAAACATTCGAAAGGTGGAGTAGGAAAAAAAGAACGCTTGCTCAACCTCAGAGAACAGTTTTTAAACAAGAACAAGAAAAAATAAAAGTGAGAGTCCGCTCTCGCTTTTCTCTTAATTGGAGGTAAAAATGATACTACGCAGACCAACATTAGCAGATAAAGAAACAGTTTTAGAGATGATGGCAGAGTTTGAACAGACTCAATCAGCTCATGATGGTGGGTTTTGGAACGCCAACAATTTTGTTTATGAAGAGTGGCTAGAAGAAAATCTTCAAGCGGAAGCGGGACTCAATATTCCTGAAAACTGGGTTCCTGCTATCCAGCTGGTTAGTTTTGACGTAGCAGGCCAGGCTCTTGGCTTTCTCAACCTTCGTCTCCGATTAAATGACTACTTACTAGAAAATGGGGGCCATATTGGCTACTCCATCCGCCCCTCTGAAAGAGGCAAGGGTTATGCCAAAGAAGCCCTCAGACAAGGCCTGCAAGTTGCCAAGGAGAAGAACATCAAAAAAGCACTTGTGACCTGTAGTACGGAAAATCCTGCTAGTAGGGCGGTGATTATGGCAAATGGTGGGGTGTTTGAGGATGTTCGCAATGGTGTAGAACGTTACTGGATAGATTTGGAGTAGAAGGATGACATGGAATACACCAAAACCAGGTGAATGGAAAAGTGAAGAACTCAGTAAAGGGCGGATTATTGATTACAAGGCCTTTAACTTTGTCGATGGAGAAGGTGTGCGCAACTCTCTCTATGTATCAGGCTGTATGTTTCACTGCGAGGGGTGCTATAATGCTGCGACTTGGTCTTTCAACGCAGGCATTCCCTATACGGCAGAATTAGAAGAACAAATCATGGAAGACCTTGCCCAACCCTATGTTCAAGGATTGACCCTGCTAGGAGGAGAGCCATTCCTCAATACGGGCATTCTCTTGCCTCTCGTAAAACGCATTCGGAAGGAATTACCAGATAAAGACATCTGGTCCTGGACAGGTTATACTTGGGAAGAAATGATGTTGGAGACTCCAGACAAACTGGAACTCTTGTCGTTGATTGACATCCTTGTCGATGGTCGTTATGACAAAAGCAAGCGCAATCTCATGCTCCAGTTCCGAGGTTCCTCTAATCAACGGATTATTGATGTGCAAAAATCTCTCAAAAGTGGGAAAATAGTGATTTGGGACAAGCTTAATGACGGAAAAGAAAGCTATGAACAGGTGAAGAGAGAATGAAGAAAAAAGAGTTAGTAGACAAACTGGTTTCAGAGATCGAAACGGGGAAAGTCAAAACACTGGGGATTTACGGTCACGGTGCATCAGGAAAGTCTACCTTTGCTAAAGAATTGTTCCAAGCCCTAGATTCTGAAAAGGTAAATCTACTAGAAACAGATCCCTACATTACCTCAAACCGTCATTTAGTGGTGCCAAAAGAACTTCCAGATCAAAAAGTGACAGCTTGTCTCCCAGTGGCGCATGAACTGGCAAGTTTGCAGAGAGATATTCTCGCCTTGCAGGCAGGTATGGATATCTTGACGATTGATGAACCTTGGAAGGCTAGCGAGATCTTATCTGGAGCCAAACCGATTCTGATTGTTGAAGGGATGTCTGTGGGCTTTCTACCCAAGGAACTCTTTGACAAAACTGTCTGTTTCTACACGGATGAGGAGACCGAATTAAAGCGGCGCCTAGCTCGAGATACGACTACGAGAAATCGCGATGCTTCCTTTATACTAGCTAGCCATCAAATGAGACGGGAGCAGTATCTGCAATACTACAGAGAAACCGAGTCTAAAGCAGATATCTTAGTGGATCAATCAGAAAATAAATTTAAGGTCAAAATGATTCGTATTATATAGAAGAAAAGATTGGTTTTAATAGTCGTAAATTAGTAATTGTATGAAGATGAAATAGGAAAACAGTTTCATCCCAAAAAAACGAAAAAAAGCTCACAAATCCCTTGCAATCGCAGGGGCTTTGTGTTATTCTATTATGGTGCTGTAAATTACAGCCTTAGCTTTGATGCAAGAGGTTGCGACACGCTCGGTTGCATTGCCACGCAACGCGCGTCGGTTTTCTTGTGGAGCTAGCCTATTATCTTAAATAGACGAAAAGGAGAAAAAGATGGCAAACAAAAAAATCCGTATCCGTTTGAAAGCTTACGAACACCGTACGCTTGACACAGCGGCTGCAAAAATCGTAGAATCAGCTACTCGTACAGGTGCACAAGTTGCGGGTCCAATCCCACTTCCAACTGAGCGTAGCCTCTACACAATTATTCGTGCGACTCACAAATACAAAGACTCTCGCGAACAATTTGAAATGCGTACACACAAACGTTTGATCGATATCGTTAACCCAACTCAAAAAACAGTTGATGCTTTGATGAAATTGGATCTTCCAAGTGGTGTAAACGTAGAAATCAAACTTTAATCTAAAGCTTGATACCTTGAGCATAAAAAACGCTCGTTAAAAACTTTTTGAATAAAAAATATAGAAAAGGAACTATTTTCTCATGACAAAAGGAATCTTAGGGAAAAAAGTGGGAATGACTCAAATCTTCACTGAAGCTGGCGAATTGATCCCTGTAACAGTTATTGAAGCAACTCCAAACGTTGTTCTTCAAGTTAAAACTGTTGAAACAGACGGATACAACGCTATCCAAGTTGGTTTCGATGACAAACGCGAAGTATTGAGCAACAAACCTGCTAAAGGACATGTAGCGAAAGCTAACACGGCTCCTAAGCGCTTCATTCGTGAATTCAAAAACGTTGAAGGCTTGGAAGTTGGTGCTGAAATCACAGTTGAAACATTCGCAGCTGGAGACGTTGTTGACGTAACTGGTACTTCTAAAGGTAAAGGTTTCCAAGGTGTTATCAAACGCCACGGACAATCACGTGGACCAATGGCTCACGGTTCTCGTTACCACCGTCGTCCAGGTTCTATGGGACCTGTTGCACCTAACCGCGTATTCAAAGGTAAAAACCTTGCAGGACGTATGGGTGGCGACCGCGTAACAATTCAAAACCTTGAAGTTGTACAAGTTGTTCCAGAAAAGAACGTTATCCTTATCAAAGGTAACGTACCAGGTGCTAAGAAATCTCTTATCACTATCAAGTCAGCAGTTAAAGCTGGTAAATAATAAAGAAAGGGGAAATCAGTCACAATGGCAAACGTAAAATTATTTGACCAAACTGGTAAAGAAGCTGGTGAAGTAGTTCTGAACGATGCGGTCTTTGGTATTGAACCAAATGAATCAGTTGTCTTTGATGTTATCATCAGCCAACGCGCTAGCCTTCGTCAAGGAACTCACGCTGTTAAAAACCGTTCTGCAGTATCAGGTGGCGGACGCAAACCATGGCGTCAAAAAGGAACTGGACGTGCTCGTCAAGGTTCTATCCGCTCTCCACAATGGCGTGGTGGTGGAATTGTCTTCGGACCAACTCCACGTAGCTATGCGTACAAACTTCCTCAAAAAGTTCGTCGCCTTGCTCTTAAATCTGTTTACTCAGAAAAAGTTGCTGAAAACAAATTTGTAGCCGTTGATTCTCTTGAATTTACAGCTCCAAAAACTGCTGAATTTGCAAAAGTTCTTGCAGCATTGAGCATCGATTCTAAAGTTCTTGTTATCCTTGAAGAAGGAAATGAATTCGCAGCTCTTTCAGCTCGTAACCTTCCAAATGTGAAAGTTGCAACTGCTACAACTGCAAGTGTTCTTGACATCGCAAATAGCGACAAACTTCTTGTCACACAAGCAGCTATCTCTAAAATCGAGGAGGTTCTTGCATAATGAATTTGTATGATGTTATCAAAAAACCTGTCATCACTGAAAGCTCAATGGCTCAACTTGAAGCAGGAAAATATGTATTTGAAGTTG
>CAUSQY010000017.1:0-27204 GCA_963533645.1 uncultured Streptococcus sp.
AGGAGGCTATGCGGCCTCTTCAGCAGCCAGCAAGTTTAGTCTCAATAAGGTGAAAAATAACTTATCTGAAGCAAATTTTGCTAACTACAGAGAGTTTTCGACTAGAAAGTTTGGTGACTTCAAGACAAATTTTCAAGATGTCGAAACAAAAATAACCGTTGAGACGCGTAATGCGGCAGGTGAAATTCAACGTATCCAATTAAAAGCAGTCGGTGTAGATGAAACTGGAAAAATTCGCATTCAAGATTATACAACTGCAAAAGATGGTTTGTCCATTAAACGACAAGACAGTCTGGACAATCTATCAAAATATGGCGGTACTGTCGTAGGTGAAGGAAAAGGTCGCTTTACAGGTGGCACTAAAATTGAACCAGGAACTCGGATTGAGATTATTTCTCAAAAAACATCGGATATTTCGATTGAACATGTGTCACCAGAAATCAAAAAAGCGACATTCGCAAAATTTAGAGAGCTTGCAAGTAAAGAAACAGATTGGAATACACCAGAGAAGCAAGCATCCTTCGAGGATACTTTTGATATGTATGTAGAACGTGCTGTTAGAGAAGGAGCGGCTCCAAATAAAGAAGCCTTATATAAGATGTATGAAACTAGACAGTACGATTATCCAAAAGCATACAAAGATGCTATTAAGCAACCTTATTTAGAAGGTGGAGCTTCCTCTGTTGTAAGTGGGAAAAGTATTAAAGATTATGTTTTTGGCGAATATGGTTCTTCTGTAGGACGTGTAACTGGGGGAGATGTTGGTCAAGGTAACTTTGCGACAAGTACTGTAGAAGATTCCGCTCTCTTGTATGATAAGAGTGGAAAACTGAAATCGGGTTCAGAGATTGCGAGAGTAAAAGGAGTTGGCGATGACACATACGATTCAGGTATCTATCAGTATGCATATAGTCCTGAGTTAGTTAGAAATATGGATAAAGCAGACTTGATACGGTTTCCAAATGGTGATACGCCGGGTTCTTCGTCTTTAAATATTCCAGGTGCTAAAACCTGGGCTGGTTCTGACATTAATATGTCTGAGAGCGAACTACTTATGCCAACGATTGACACAACGGGGCATTCTTACGATGATTTTCTATCTGCGATTAAACGCCAAGGCTATTATGAAATCAAAAATCCACGTGTCTATAAGCCTGGGACTAATGAAATTGAGCAAGTTGAAGGGATTTTTAGAATTAACCAATGGAGTAAATAAATGAAAACTTATAAATTGAAAAATAAAGAGAATTATAGATATTTTGTCAAACATTATCTAGAGGTGATGAAGGAAGGAAAAGAAGCAGAAGCATTTCTAGGAACAGAAGATAAGTATCGTTTTCGGCAACGAGATTCTTATGAACTTGATAGTACAGATATTGGAGTATTAATGGAATATTGCTTATATCCTTTGTATGTGGAAGGAGATAGAGATATAGCAAGAAGAACTTTTGACATCTTGAAAGATTTTAGCTTATCTAATAATCTAATGAAATTAAAGAAGGTCACTCAATATATTTCAAATCAAAAATGGTTTGTAACGAATTATTATGATATTCCATTTGTTATTGAAACAGATGAGTTAGTAAGAAATATTATAGAAAGTACTTCCTACCTATCAGATGAGCAGAAACGTACTTATACCTATGGAGGGTTGTGTAATGTATTGGAACGTAATCCAGAATACAGGCAGTGTGACGAAGAAAAGGTAGAGAAGATTCTTAAGGAATTTAAGGAAAAATACTACAATCCCCCTAAGGTAGTAGAAACCATTAAAACAGTTGAGGAAATTGTACTAGACGTTACAAGTATCGATGCGATGGGTGTTTCAGATGACCATCTAGAGTTGTTGTTGATTGATGAAAACAAATGGATAGAGTCATTAGAAGAAGAGCATCTCTTGAAACTTCAAGAAAAACTCAATAACTATATCTACTTCCTCGAAAGCAAGCAGTATGTGGAGCGATATGGTGATAAGTTTGACAAAAAAGTCATCTATATTACTTTCCAATATTCTCCATCTGATAATGGATTGGCCTTTCTTGCGGCGGTTCAGAAAGTGTTACAACCCACTGATATGAGCTTGAAGGTAGAATTGCCGGAGTGATAAAGGGAGCGGAAACGCTCTCTTTTTGTGGTATAATGGGAGAAGGATTGGCCCTATATCAAAAACAATTCAATGAACTCCACTCGCTGGTGAAGACCTACGCGACCTTGCTGGAGACAGATATCGCTCTGATGACAGGCACAGGGAAAGAGATGCATCGGACAGATAGTGTCCTGGGACAAAACATGTTTCCTGGTTTGCAGTAGGGAGGTGCTATGAGTTACAATATAAAATTTGATGATATCACCTCTGTTCAGGTGGAAAGTCAAAAGACGATAAATGCTTGGGGAGAGTCGGTCGCGAGCCTAAACAAGGCCATGACAGACTTCATCAACAATAAAAATCTCCAAGGTCAGGCCATCTCGAGTATGCGCAGATACCTAGTAGAGGTGCATGGGACTCTCCTTCAGACTCTGGTCAACTTGATGAATGACTACTCAACTAACCTCCTACTGTACAAGGACGGCTACTACCAGATTGATGGTGATCTTCATACAAAGCTGCCAAGTAAGGTATTTACAAACCTTCATAGTAATTTAAAGAGTTCACGGGATGATTTGAAGAGTGAGATTGAGGTCTTGAACACGACTAAGAACAAGATTTCAGACTTGGTGAGCTATGAAGGAAGTAGCCATACCAAAACGGTCATGGACTATAACTTTCTGCTCAATCAGATCAAGAACTTGGATAGCTCCATCACTCAGTATGAAAGCAACCATGCGAGTCAGGATTTGGTCGCCTTTAAGGAACTTCTAGCTGCGACCAAGGCCTTGATAACAGAACATGCAGGTAAGACACGTACGGTAGGGACTTATCAGTCAGGAGATTTTGCCAAACTCAAGTCTGTTCAACGCTTTGCGATAGCCTACAAACAGGCGACCCAGCAGATGGAGAGCCGAGTTGAGCGCGTGAAGGCAGCCCAGGAGCGAGACAAGGTCCGTTTTGAGGCCTTGGCTGCAGAGGATCGTGCCAAGAACGGTTGGAAAGAGTTGGGTTTGGGTGTGTTGACCGTTGCGATTGGTATACTCGCAATTATAGGAACCATGGGATCTGCGACTCCCTTGGTTGTTGGGTTTGGCTTAACTTCAGGTCTGGGGGCAACAATCTATGGTACGTCTAATGCAGCAGAAGGCGTTCATAATATCGTACTTGGGAATGCAGGGGATATCCAGACGAAATCCTATAACCACATCAGAGATACTGTATTTATGGGCAATGACAAGCTGTATCATGATGTTGGAAATGTCTTTGTGACGGCGAGTGCTATCATGATTCCCATAGGGCAGACCCAGAGCGTTGTCAAGGGCTTGACCCAGTTTGCGATAGGGGAAGCTAGTGCCTATACAGCCGGTCAGGTTGCCTATCATGGGACTAAGCTCCTAGGTGGAAGCGAAGAAGATGCCCAAACCGCAAACTTTATCGGGAATATCGTAGGAGGCTATGCGGCCTCTTCAGCAGCCAGCAAGTTTAGTCTCAATAAGGTGAAAGTAGATATACCAAGCACCAAATCATCTCATCTGGATGTCCCACTTCAAGGCAAGCAAATACCAAAGCTAGACCCAGATAGTGTTCGCTTTAACAGTAGGCCAGACCTGCATCTGAAAGCCAGTTCAGCTGATGCGAGCCTCACCAAGCTGAAAAGCCATCCAACAGTCAGCATGGATGTGCCGAAGGTGAAGGGCATCTATAAATCAGGGAAGACGTCAGTTCCTAAAGATCTAGATGTACCGAGTGGGACAACGAGTAGAAAAGCCCATGTAGAAGATGTTGAACACTACACCACTTGGGATCAAATGAAATCTGAACATTATCGGACAGTAACAGAGTTTGTTCAAGCTAATAAACCAGAAGGTGCTCCCCACCCACGAGAATGGCTCAGTAAATCTAATCATGAGTTTAAAATCGAACATATGTCTGATGGAACTCAAGTTTGGAGATATACGGATGACATTGGTGTTGAAAAAGTTTATATAGATGGTGTTCTTCAAGGGGGAGGTATCCCCAATCCAAAAGTAACTCAACACTTCGAGCAACTGAACCCTAAGATTAAAGATTTTGCCCCTGACGTTGCTAGTACTCTTCAAAAGTCAAATGCTGGAGAGATACTGGCTGATGATAATATGCGGATAGTGAGAGAAAATGTAGGTGCTAACGGGAATACATACACACTTGAGAGTATTGGTAGACCAGCACCAAGTGGAATCAATGATCCAATTGTCAAGGGGATTGATGGAATCTATAAAAATCAAACTCCACCACCGTCATATGTTATTAATGAAACCAAGTGGGGAAGTTCAGATATCAACCAGCATACGAAGTCAGGTCCTCAGATGTCTGAACAGTGGGTTCGAGATAGGATTGATGCGCTAGATGGAACTGAGAAATTCAAGTTAAAAGAGGCTTTGGATAATGGTGATGTAGAGTTTGTCATCAGTAAAGTAGATACAAGTGGGAATGTTTCAACTTATTATACCAAAGAAATAATGGATTCTACTGGTAGGATTATTAGAGTAAAACCTGGCGCCGTTTGGCCTTAATAAAGGAGATATAATATGGATATACGTGATAATTTAAGTACAGAAAAGAATTATAAAGATGGCCTCATGTCAAATAAAGAGGCATTGCAGTATTTTCAAGAGAAATTAATAAAACTTCAAATTGATTTAGATAATGGAATTGAAAACTATAAGAAGCCAACAATAGAAGTATATAATTCAACTTTAGCGACTATATTGTCTTATCAGAGAGATATTTTATTTGCAACTTATTCTAGTGGGGCTTCTTTATTAGATTTTAAAGAGGAATACATCTCATTTGTGGATTGTTTAGTTCCAGTATGGCATAAGGAATGGGGATATGAACAAATGGTATGGGCGCTTTCTATTGGTATTCTGTTAGAGATTGATGAGGATATTTTTGAACAGCTGGTAGATTTGGTCAAGAAAGATGATCCAGAGGATTATTTGATTGATTACTTGATTCAATCACGCCATCCAGATTGGGAGATTCGGATAAACTATAATTTTCCAAGACCCTATGGCTTTACTCGGAAAATTATTGAAGAAGAGAATTCTGAACAGGCACTTAAACTGCTGAAAGAATATTTGACTAAGAAATGGTATCAAGGTAGCAGAGATGCAGGATGGTATGATTTGCATAAGCAGAATGTTAAAAATCATGTAGGTTATTGGTCTTTTGAATCGGGTGCTATTTGCAAAATTAGAGGTTTGAATTACAAGGAATTGGAAGGTATTCCGTATTTCCCTTATGATTTGGTTGCTGAAGGAGCGAAAGACTAGTTTGCACTAATAGTTTTGCAAACCACTTGAATTGATATTCAGGTGGTTTTCTTTTGTACCTCCTCTCTACTAGCTATTCTCCACAAGGTTACAGTTTCTGACCTAACCTTCCTCTCTTATGCTATAATAGCCTATAGAAAGTCGAGGGAATGATGAAGAAAATATTAAAGGCTCTTCTGTAGGACGAGTAACTGGGGGAGATGTTGGTCAAGGTAACTTTGCGACGAGTACTGTAGAAGATTCCGCTCTCTTGTATGATAAAAATGGGGTTCTGAAATCAGGTTCAGAGATTGCGAGAGTAAAAGAAGGCGCTTTATGGCCATAGGAGGATATAAATGGAATTAAGAGATACATTTTCAAATAAAAATAATATAGATGGACTTATAAATATATTTCAAAAAGCTATTCAGGATTCTGAAGAAAGAATTCAAGAAATTGAACAAGATGAGAAAGAAGGAATTCAAAAATTTTCGTTAGATAATAAGGTAGTAATCTCTAATATAAGATCATCGATTTTTAGATATCAAAAAGAAATTATGATTGCTACTTATACAGCTGGTTATTCTCTTGAAAAATTTAAGAGCGAGTATATTAAGTATATAAAAAATATGAAGCTATCGTGGCATAGTAACTCTGGTTACGAACAAATTGTTTGGGCTCTTTCAATTGGAATTATCTTAAATATAGATGAAGTAATATTTGACCAGCTAGTTGACTTGGTCAAAAAAGATGATCCAGAAGATTATTTGATTGATTACTTGATTCAATCACGTCATCCAGGTTGGAAGATTCGGATAAACTACAATTTCCCAAGACCCTATGGCTTTACTCGGAAAATCATTGAAGAAGAGAATGCTGAACAGGCACTCAAACTGCTGAAAGAATATTTGACTAAGAAATGGTATCAAGGGAGCAAAGATACGGGATGGCATGATTTGCATAAAACCAACAATAAAAGTTATTATGGCTATTGGTCCTTTGAATCTGGCGCCCTCTGCAAGCTCAAGGGCTTGGATTACAGGGAATTGGAAGGCATTCCGTATTTCCCTTATGATTTGGTTGCTGAAGGAGCGAAAGACTAGTGTGCACTAGTAGTTTTGCAAACCACTTGAATTGATATTCAGGTGGTTTTCTCCTCTACCAGCTATTCTCCAAAAGGTTACAGTTTCTGACCTAACCTTCCTTTCTTATGCTATAATAGCCTATAGAAAGTCGAGGGAATGATGAAGAAAATATTAAAGGTTCTAAAGGAGGGATGGTTACCGCTTTCAGTATGTTCCCTAATGAAAATGAGTTATTGTTTCCAAGAAATTCAAAATTCTTAATAAAGGGTATAGATAAAGTTGATAATAAAATTATTCTAAAAATGGATTTAATAGAATAGGAGAAGGCTATGAGATTAAGAGATAAATGGGAAGATGATTCAAATCAGTATAGAAGATATAATCTTAAACAAAAGATAAATTCGGTTATCTTTGGTCTAGCAATAGGTGATGCACTGGGAGTCCCTGTAGAGTTCAGAGATAGAGATACCTATCATATTTCAGATATGGTGGGTTATGGAACCTATAATCAACCAGCTGGTACCTGGTCAGATGATACTTCTTTATCCTTAGCACTTATTGAACACCTATGTGAGGATTCTGATTTGAATGGGTTGATGGATAAATTTGTAGCTTATCGTCAGGGCTACCTCACACCTTTTGGATATTGTTTTGATATTGGTGTTTCGACTAATCAGGCGATTGAACGGTATTTGGCGGGAGTTTCTCCAGAGAAATGTGGCGGGAGTAGTGAGAGAGACAATGGCAATGGAGCTTTGATGAGGATATCTCCCTTAGCTTTGCTCTTATATGAAAATTTTGATTTCAGTTATAGTTCAAAAATAATTGAGCAATATACTAAGCTGACTCATGCCCATCCAAGGTCTATCGTGGCATCTATTCTTTATGTCCAGCTTTTAATCGGTTTTCTTCTTAACATTCGTTTAGAAAAATTACTTAGTCAATCAAAACCTTATCTTGAAGATTATTTCAAGAAAAAACGAGAATATTGGGAAGAGTATCAGGAACATTTTAGAGAAATATTTGATAGAGAATTTTATCAAGAATCTAGGGAAGATATTGCTTCTACAGGCTATGTTGTTGATACCTTGAAGGCTTGTCTCTGGTGTTTGGGTACAACAGATAGTTTTGAAGAAGCTGTTCTAAAAGCCGTTAATCTTGGAGGGGATACCGATACCATCGGTGCCATTACAGGTACCTTGGCTGGAGCCCACTATCAACTGGAAGGCATCCCAGAAAGATGGATTCAACAGCTGGCTAATAGAGAATTGATTGACGAAAAATGTCAACAATTACTGGAACACTTATATAAACCATCAAAATAGTTTTTATAATTGGGTAACAATCAGAACAACTCCCCCTTTTATGATAGAATAAATGAAACAAGAGTTTACTAATGTTTTATTGGTAAACTCTTGCTTTAAATAGAATTTTCTTCAAATCTAAGTGAATCAACACTGCTCCAGCATCTCATCTGCGCAATCACGGATTACGACTATTGATGAACAGTTTGGGAAATACCATCGAGAAGCTACTACATACGAAGGAGGGGTAAGGTCATGTATGGAACGATTCAATTATCCGAGGTTCTGTTTAACTCACACATCGGTAGTCTATCCAAGGAAGTTAGAGGCTTTATTGGGGCTTGATGAGGGAAGTCTAGGAGACTCTCCTAAAATGGTTCTTCCGCAGGAAGTACATAATTACAGAATTCCTGATGGAAATGAGGGAGGATCACGTGCCAATCCACAGTGGCGACCAGGAGGAAAAACATACCCTGGAGGAGTTCCTGAAGCAGTAATCGACCCAGTTCCAAAAGATAAGGTAACATTAGTAGACATTTGGTAAAAGACAAAGGAGATAAAAATGGAATCAATTTATGTAAGTCAAAAAGACATGTTGGAAATTTGTCAAGATGGTGACAAGTATTTCTTGCGTTATCCAACTTTTAATATTACCATGCCAGAAGTAGTTCAAGAAATCCCCAAAGAAGCTGCAGATAGTTATATGTCTGGAGAACATACTGGTAAAGAGTTGATGAATTATGCAGATTATGGTTTTTGGAAATCTAAAAAACAGTATACACAAGAAGAGTCGAATAAAATTTTTATACAAAATAATCCTGACTTAATTTTCAATGATTTATCTGATAACCAAAAAATATTTTCTCCTGAAGAATTTACCCAAATCGTCACTCAAGCCATCTCTTCAGAACTCAAGCCAGCTGAACTTGACGCCATTGGTATAGTTGATAGTCATTTAGAGCTTCTTCTGGTGGATTCAGTTGGCTGGGAGGAAGAGATAGAAGCAGTCCATTTGGAAATTCTGCAAGAAAAAATTAATAATTATATTCACTTCCTCGAAAGCAAACAGTATGTGGTACGATACAGTGATCGGTTTGACAAAAAAGTTATCCATATCACATTCCAGCATTCTCCATCTGATAATGGATTGGCCTTTCTCGCAGCTGTTCAGAAAGTATTGCAACCTACAGATATGAGCCTGAAGGTAGAATTACCAGAGTAAGAAAGGGAGCGGAAACGCTCTCTTTTTGTGGTATAATTGGACTAGGTTACGAAGATTTTTGTTAAACAGGTAAAAATAGGAGATAGTAAGTAATGATTATAAATAATACTGTTATCAACAAACAATTAACAAAAGCAATATTCTATAATAATTTTAAAAAATACCTTCAACAAGATGAAAGTTCTAATTTATTTATGTTAAAATCGCCCGTCATGATTGAAGGATTAGAATTTTGGGCAGATTTTAATTTTCAAAATAACATTCTGGAATCTCTAAAGTTAAGTATATACCAATCAAATGGATCAATAAGTTATTTGAATATGTTTGAATATAAACTAAAAGATATAAAAGAGATACAGGATAGGTGGTTAGAAAAACAATATGGTAGCTTTTACGAGAAGAGTACATACTCTACTAAATTTAACACCTCTTTTGCGGAAATAGTATCATATATTGATACAAAATCAGGTGAGACCAGTATAATCTTTTTGTTTAAGTGATGCATATGTAATAACTCTCTATAAATAATTCCAATAAAAAATATGCTTTACGGTGGGAGTGGGATTATTTGCAGGAACAATATGGATACACAGGGCCAGTTAAGATAGGAGAATTTTGGTATGCAATTAAATGAAACAGGGACTATGGCGATACAAACAAGTAGAATAATTCAAAACGTATTTGATGATAGAATATATAGTTTGGGAATTTATGATATAGTTGAGGAACCTAATCATCGTACATTTAAACTGGATTTTCTCGTCTATAACTTTGCCGGGATAAAATTTCAGTACGAGAATGATTTCTTGGAGATTTATCTGTTTTTAAACGGCGAGGAAGGGTTATTACTTTCTAAGCCGAACAGTAGTTACAGCGAAATAAGCGATTGGGACAGTTATTTAAAAGAAATCATGACAAAAATCGAGTCGTATATCCCAGAGAAATATCTAAAATCCAAGGGCTGGCGATAAAAGAGAAGGAGGTACTGCATTGGAATTAAATAATATGGATATTTTATCAGATGAATTTTTTGATATAGTTAAAAGAGTATTTAAAGATAAGATTGATGATATAGTGTTTGATGATATAGTTGATGAACCCAATCGTCATACATTTAAACTGGATTTTCTCATCTATAACTTTGCTGGGGTAAGATTTATATACGAAAACGATTTATTTGAAATTCACCTACTTCTTAATCTTAACAAAGAAAAAGTGATTTCTAAGCCAAATAGCCGTTATAGCAAAATAAGTGACTGGGACAGCTACTTAAAAGAAATCATATTAGAAATCGAGTCCTATATCCCAGAGAAATATTTAAAAGCCAAGGGTTGGAGATGAAAGAATCAGGAGGTGTTAATATGGTGAAAAGTATGCAAGAGCTAGCGACAGAAGTGAGCGAACGTATTCAAAGAGCGTTTGGAGATAGAGCTTCAGACATGACCATTTACGATGTAGTAGATGTACCCAATCATCGCATGTTTAGTATTAAATTTAAAGCCTATGATTATTATGAAGCTCATTTTGGTTATGAATTAAGTTTTACAGATTTTTATATTGTGATTAGTAAAGGGATTGGAATCTCACTCCCTAAAGAAAAATATGATTTTGGAAGTATAACAAATTGGGACACATACTTAAAAGAAATCATGGCAGAGATTGAATTACGCATTCCTGATGAATTCTTGAAAGCTAAGGGATGGTTGTAAAATCTGTTTAAACTATAGTTTTACAACAGGCAAGTTCGCCTTTCTATGATAGAATAAATGAAACAAGAATTTACTAATATTTTATTGGTAAACTCTTACTGTACAAGAATGGTTACTACCAGATTGATGGTGTTCTTTATACATCAGCAAGGCCGGAGATACCACTTACTTTAGCTTAGGAGATGATTGGAATAAATTGACGGAAGCCTATCATTTAGACAGCCGTGGAGAACAAATGTTTGAAGCATTTAATAAACCAGCATTGGATGATGCGGTTACGCAAGGCAAGACCATTCGATTTTCTCATGACCCGGAACTTCCTCAGTATGAGAAATCTGCCCTCAGATGGGAATGAGATTATTTAAAAGAACATCATGGATACACAGGGCCGGTTAAGCAAGGAGAATTTTGGTATGGAACTAAATGAAATAGAAACTTTTGCGATAAAAACTAGTCGGATGATTAGGTCTTACTTTGGAAAGAGAATGGATGATTCGTCTATATATGATATTGTTGAAAAAAACAATTATCGTGCATTTAAAATTGATTTTATTGCATATGATTATGCTGGAGTAAGACTTATTTACGAAAATGACGTAATTGAGTTCCAACTTTTTCTCAATGATGAACAAGGTAAGGTGATTTCTAAACCAAATAGTCATTACAGTGAAATACAAGACTGGGAGAATTACTTAAAAGAAATCATGACAAAAATCGAGTCCTATATCCCAGAGAAATATTTAAAAGCCAAGGGTTGGCGATGAAAGAGTTGGGGGTACTGGTATGGAATTAAATAATATGGATATTTTATCAGATGAATTTTTTGATATAGTTAAAAGAGTATTTAAAGATAAGATTAATGGTATAGTGTTTGATGATATAGTTGATGAACCCAATCGTCATACATTTAAACTTAAGTTTCGTATCTATAATTTTGCCGGGGTAAAATTTCAGTACGAGAATGATTTCTTCGAGATTTATGTTTTTTTCAATGGTGATGAGGGTTTACTGCTGTCTGAGGGAAATTGTCGTTACAGTGAAATAAGCGATTGGGATAGTTATTTAAAAGAAATCATGGCAAAAATCGAGTCCTATATCCCAGAGAAATATTTAAAAGCTAAAGGTTGGCGATAAAAGAGTTGGGGGTATTGCGTTGGGATTAAATAAAACGAAGAAACTAGCGCTGAATTTTAGCGATATAGTTGAAAGAGTATTTAAAGATAAGATTGATGATATGGGAATTTATGATATAGTTGATGAACCAGATCATCAAATGTTTAAATTAAATTTTGCGGCTTATAATTATTCTTGGGTACAGTTTAATTACGAGAATGATTTATTCGAGATTTATGTTTTTTTCAATGGTGGTGAGGGTTTACTGCTGTCTAAGCCAAATAGCCATTACAGCGAAATAAGCGATTGGGATACATATTTAAAAGAAATCATGACAAAAATCGAGTCCTATATCCCAGAGAAATATCTAAAAGCCAAGGGTTGGCGATAAAAAAGAAGGAGGTATTGGTATGGTTCGAGAAAGTATGGAAGCTATAAAACAAGAGGTAATTGAACGGATTCAGCGTTCTTTTGGAGATAGAGCCGCTGAAGTAACTATTTGTGAGTTCGTCGATGTCCCAAATCATCATATATTACGCCTCGTATTCAGGGCATATGACTACTATTGGGTTCAATTTAATTACGATAATGATTTATGCGGTTTCTCTATTGATTTGGGTGATGAATTTGGAGCGTCGCTTGAAAGCAAAATGCGTAGCTATATGGGAACAAAGGATTGGGATAACTACTTAAAAGAGATCATGGCAGAGATTGAATTACGCATCCCGGATGAGTTCTTAAAAGCTAAGGGATGGTTGTAAAATCTGTTTAAACTATAGTTTTACAACAGGCAAGTTCGCCTTTCTATGATAGAATAAATGAAACAAGAATTTACTAATATTTTATTGGTAAACTCTTACTGTACAAGAATGGTTACTACCAGATTGATGGTGTTCTTTATACATCAGCAAGGCCGGAGATACCACTTACTTTAGCTTAGGAGATGATTGGAATAAATTGACGGAAGCCTATCATTTAGACAGCCGTGGAGAACAAATGTTTGAAGCGTTTAATAAGCCAGCATTAGATGATGCGGTTGCACAAGGTAAGACCATTCGATTTTCTCATGACCCTAGGTTAGAACTTTCTCCTGAGACTGCTTTGGCTAAGGAATGGAAATATTTACAAGAATATCATGGATATAATGATTTAGATATCATAGGAGATTATTGGTATGCAAACAAATAATATGCTAGAACTTGCGAGGGAAACTCGAAAGAAAATTAGAAAAGTTTTTACGGATAAAGTAGAGACTATTACGGCTTATGATATAGATGACGAACCTGATCACCGTACGTTCAAATTAAATTTTGCAGCGTATAATTATGTTTGGGTGGAGTTCGACTATGAGAATGATTGTTGCGAGTTCTTTATTGTGCTTAATGAAGCGTGTAAACAAACAATTTGTAACAAGACTAAGTTTAGTGAAATTACATATTGGGACGCGTATCTAACAGAAATCATGAAAGAAATAGAACTTCGCATACCAGAGAAGTATTTAAAAGCAAAAGGTTGGCTATAAAGAATAGAAGGAGTTTTTATGGAAGAGAATCGAGTGTTTCAACTAGCAGTGAAAACTAGTGAAATAATAAAAAGTGTATTCGGGAATAGAATCACTGAGCCAAAAATTGTAGATGTCGTTGAATATGGGCCGTACCAGCGATTTGGCATTCGGTTTGTTGCGTATGATTATTTTTTAATATTATTCAACTATGACAGAGGTTTTTGTGGGTTTTCGGTTTCAATCGGTGGACAATATGGAGCCTCTTTAAACGGGAAGCGAGGACTAGGCGCTTACAATGATATCAAAGATTGGGACAGCTACTTAAAAGAAATTATGGCAGAGATTGAATTACGTATTCCCGATGAGTTCTTAAAAGCTAAGGGTTGGTTGTAAAACCTATTTAAACTATGACTTTACAAGGAAATCAGTATTTTCTTTTATGAGAATAAATGAAGCAAGAGTTTACCGATAAACCATTGGTAAACTTTTACTGTACAAGGACGGTTACTACCAGATTGATGGTCATCTGGGGTCTGCGACTCCCTTGATTGTTGGAGTTGGCTTAACCTGAGGGATATCAAGTATGAAGTAGTGAAGGATATTACAAAAGAGAATATCAGGAGAGCATTTAAAGAGGCTTCCCATAATACTCAAATTGATATTATGAATACTTTGATTGAGTATAATTTAAACCTTGATGATATTGTGGATATTCGCCAAGGACAAATCGCTAAAATATTCGGTCAAGGTGGAGGTACACAAATATAATTTAAAACCAACCTCTCCATTTATGAAGACTTAGGTTTATTAAGAGAGGTAGTGAGATGAGTAAAGAATTAAATTTTGATTTTTTAAAACAAAACATAGAATGTGAGATAGAAAAGAAGGGACTTAAAAGTCTTTGTTACATTTTATTTGATGAAAATAAAAATCTTCCCTGGGCATTTCACTTATTCTATAGAGATGGTAAATTTATGATTAATGGTCGGGATGATAGATCATATGTGATGGGAAATACGATAGAGTTTACTAGTTTTGAAGATGCCAAAATAGCTTTTTTGGAAAGATTAGAACATTTTGTAAAATCTAATCAATTCAAAGTAAAGATAGGGAAAAAACCATATTATTCCTCCCCCCTCTGGGATAATGCTACAGAATAACAAATAATTCCTTCCTAAAAAAGGAAATGAAGGGTATTCAACCTTCTTTCCTGACAGTATGAGCCCTCAGGAGGTTGTGGATGCTATTAACGAGGCATATGAAACAAGGATATTTGACACTGATTCAAGAAACCTTTATGAAGGTATAAGTAAGAATGGAATGAAAATTAAGATGTATTTAGACTCTGAGAAAAAGATTATTTCAGCATATCCTAGCAGTAAATAGAAAGGGACGTAACAAATGTTAAAAAGACGATATAGAATATTTAAATATCCTGACGGTGATATTAGATTATCAATAAAATTTTTGGATGAAAAATATCAAACTTTAGGCGAGTTTTTTATCGTTGAGGTTAATGATTTTTACCCTCATATTTATAAAGAATTAGAGGCAGTTGTTACTGGTCAAAAAGAAGAATCAGATTTTGGCGGTAATATGCTGAATATTGATATAGGCAAAGAAGAAACAGAAGTATACTATCAAATGGATGATGAAAGTCTTGGGGAACCTTGTTTTATTTCAACTGATGAACTATATAAATTAGTCATTGAATGGAAAGAAATGGAAGATAAAATGTACAGTGGGGAAGATATTTTTCCGCTGATGGTAGAGGATTAAGATGTATCATCAGGTTGGAAAAAATAGTAATGGATTAAAGATTGGAATGTATATAAGAAAATCTGATGGAAAAATTATTACAGCTTATTCAACTGTTTCAGAGTAGAAAGGTTTGTAGATGTTAAGAAGAGAATATAAATTATATAAAAGTGTTGAGAACAGAAATGCACTTACGGTATTGTATAATAGAGAAGATTATGAAATTATAACAACCTTTATGATTACAGAAGTCACGGATTTTTATCTGGATGTTCGAGAAGCTTTGGAAAGTGTAATTTCTGGGAGTATGGAAGAATATGCTTTTGATGGTAATTTGTTAGGGCTTGAAATTGGCAAAGAAATAACAGAAGTTTACTTCCAATTTGAGGAAGAAATATTAGGCGATCCATGCTTTATTCCTACAAATGAGATTTATAAATTGGTTTTAGAGTGGAAAGAAATGGAAGATAAAATGTACATTGGGGAAGATATTTTTCCGCTGATGGTAGAGGATTAAGATGTGTTAGAGGGCTTCTATCAGAGATATACTTTTAGGTAGAGTTATATAAACATGGATTTTTGAATGGCAAATACAAAGAATCTGTTATATTGCCTGGAACTCGAATAAACAGAATTGGTTCTAATCCTTGGTTTGATGAACCTGGTATGGGAATTCAATATTACACATATTTAACAATTGATGAACTAGAAAAAGGGAATTTTCTACTTAAATTGAAACAGGAATAACTAAATGCTAATAAAATTAAAAAACAAAATGGAATCCGAAGTTTCAAAAATTGGAAACATAAAATTAGGTGAATTTGGAATTCATTTTTCTGAACAACCTCCCTACTTTCCTGAGGGAATTTCTATAATAGAGGATAGAAATGGAAGGTATAATCTAGTTTTTACTGAGAGAGGAAAAATAACATCCGAGATTTCTAAATTAGATGATAATGAGGTGACTTATCAAATTTTAAAGATAATCATTAAGAATGTTTCCTCGCAAAAGATTGATGAAAAGGATGTAGATTTAATTGACAAATTGATTAAAAATAATGAATTTGAGAAAGTTAGTCAATTAGTTGAGAAAGTACAAGAGATTAGATATCGATACGAAAAGGAATTATTTGAGAAAATCAGTCCGCTATACACTTTATGGTTCGAAAAAGAGCATTAATAATTCGTATAAATCCGTTGTTATTTCAGTTCAAAACACAAGAATTTCAAGCGAAAATGAAGAAGTTGCTTTTGATGGCTTTTGGAAACCAGAAGGATAAACCTTCCCAGGAAATATGCCAGAAGTAGTTATTGACGAAGTTCCATGGGGAGAATTTACAATTAGAAAATTAGGAGGCAATTAAAATGAGTTTAACTAAAATAACTTGGGAAGAGTTTGATACCTTTGAAAAGATTGAATCACCAAAAGGATATGATTTTCGAACACATGAAGGGAAATACTACACTTTTGGAGAGTTTGGAGTAGCCTCCGTTCGTCGTATCTTTGAGATTAATCCTTCTGATTTTAACGAATATTTATTAGGTAGGAGGACGGCACGCGAAATTGATTTTAAAGCGGAGAACGATCGTTGGCCACCGACGGAAGAAGAAAAGAAAGCTAGTGAGAAACAATTTGTATTAAAAGGCTTAACTCCTTTAATAGCTAGTCCTAAGAGTTGGGAATTATTTACTCAGGAAGAACTTGAAAGATTAATTCCGCTTGCTGAACAGAAATGGATTGACTGGAGAGGCAAACTTCCAGCTGATTATGTATCGCCACTTAAGTAAAAGAGGTATAAAATGAAACCAACAAAACTAGAATGGGAAGATGTTATCCAGTTCGAAGAAGTTGAAGGATATGGAAAAGAAGTTTGGAAACATAAAAAGCAGTATTATATCGTAAATATTGAAGGCGGTATGATGGATGAACGAGTTGTTTATGAATTACCGGACGAGTTATTTTCCTTTCTGGAGAGTAGGAAGAAAACGTTACGAGAAGTATCTTATAGAGTAAAGAACGATTGCTGGCCTCCAACGGAAAAAGAAATCAATAAAATAAAAAGAGGAAGAGCCAAAGAACGACCAAAGATACTGATAGCTAATCCGAAAAATCAATTGCTTTTCACAAAAGAAGAATTAAAAGAGTTGATTCCGATTGCGGAGAAGGCTTGGATTGAATCGGAAGGCAAACTTCCAGATGATGATGTATCGCCATTGAAATAGCTTGTAAGGAACTTGTTTATACACGGTTAGTTGTGGGCAAATTCCTTCTTGTTACAATGCAGCATTTACAACACTTCATGGTTCACACCATGGGGTGTTTTTTGTTTTTCTCATCTTCTCACGGCATTGCTCATGTGGTATAATGAGACAAGGGTTGCTCCTCGTTTCAGACGAGTTTATGGATTTCAGGATAAGTTAGCAGATGAGACGAGTATTTCTGTCGGTCTCCTATATATCTGTTAGTAGCTATCCAAAACAAAAGGAGAGTGTAGATTGGTTTTATTTGTATTAGGAATCTTGGTTTTGCTCATTCTAATCTTAAAAAGGAAACAGAAAACTGCTAAAAAATCTGAAGGAAAGGCCAAGAAAAGAAATTGGCTATTAATAGGTTGCTTATCCATAGTGATTCCAATCGTAATCTTCACAGTGTTCAGTCCAATTTTTGCTCTAATGGATATGTGGGGACTATTTGCCCATGCAAGTCAAACTGAGATTGAGCAAGCTGTGCATCGTTCTTATCAAAATTATGGTCTTACAGGACAGTTTGAGTTAGAAAAATACGAGAAAAATTATACAAGCGTGGGAGGATTTATAATCCATGGTACCTACAGTGAAAATATAGCCGGAAAAACATATCAGGTTAAAACTCGATTTAAATACTATACTCGTTTTTCGGAAAATAAAACATATAGAAAGACAGATGCAGAGGTTGATTACAAAAATGATAAAAAAATTTATAATGTTTTCCCAGAATTAGCCTATTTAGGGATTGAAATTAGTCCAGGCACCAACGAATTTTTAAAAACACTGGACAGTTCAATCAAAGATCCTAAACTGCCTGATTTGAAGTACCAAGGTATTGGTTTTGAATTTAATAACCAATCTGATAATATCTATCTTTATAATGAAGTATTAGAGGAAAATCAAAGCAAGGGCCAAGCACTGCAAGGAATGTACCCAATGGATGCTCAATATCTTTTCCAAAAAGAGATTTTTATACCAATATTTGAATTTCAGTATTTCGTTCCAAAAGAAAAAAGAGACCTCTTGTATGATGACTATCTCAAAGAGCTTGAAGCGCTCATGAAGGAATTTTTTGCCAACCAACCCTTGCCAAGAGGTCTTTATGCTGTAAAGATTGCTAAGTATAAAGAGGATAAACTTGTCAATGATAGTGGTGTATACTATGTGAGGATTGAAAATCGTCAAGTTGTAAAGCTGTTGCAAAAATTAGAGTAGGAGTTGCTAGGGCTAGGTCTAGGTCAGTTATTCATGAAAGAGGCATTTTTGATTTACAAATTTCAACAAGATATTAGCTAGCCTTGTTTCTGCTGCTCTTTCAGTTTATTCTTCCACCTGAATGATGTTCAGGTGGGTTTCTTTTGTTTTTCTCGTCTTCTCACGATATCACGCATATGGTATAATGGAGAAGGACATTTTCTTTTTATTTCTAGAAATACGTAGATTTTTTGAAAAAGCACAAATGCTTTCAACAGTAGAAAGTATTTGAGGGATCATCAACGTTGGGAGGCTTTACAATGAAATTTTCGAAAAAAGCGGTGTTTATTGTCATGTTGGTGGGAGTTCTCTTACTTACTCCTTACCTAGGCTATAAATACTATGTGAACAAATATGTTGACCCATACTCTACTTTTTGGTTAAAGAGAAAGATAGTGGATTACAAATATATCGAGGATGGGAAAGCCTTGGCGATTAAGTGGGACTATGATAATCCATTAGACTATTGGCTTACAGAACAAGAGGCTTCAGTTGATTGGTTTGGTCCCGTTGTCGGCCAAAATAAAATTGTACAGGAGTACAAAAGATTGGCGATATCGTCTATGTATCGAAATGAGCCTATTGATGATGAATATTGGAAGATTGCAGTCTATGATATAAAGACGAAGGGCTTTCCTTCCAAAGACTACGATATTTTTAAAATGACTCGAGATTATGATTCAGACTATATTCCTACAGGAATTACCTCTGTTATCTATACCAGTGATGGTCGAGAATTGTTAGACATTCACTTAAAAAATGCCAAAGATGGTTCTCTTGTGGATAAGTCTATTGATTTGGATGAGGGGAAGATTGTGGAATTAGGTAAGGGTCGAGATTATGAGCAATATGCTACGGCAACAAGTTTTTATAATTTGCTGCCCGATTCTGAAGACTACTTTATGTTTAATTGGGAATTTGGTGTTTCTAAAGGCGGAAAACTAGCTAAGGATGCCCTTATCCGTCAAAAGTATCCTGAAGCAGCAAAACTTTTAGAAGATAATAATGGTTCAATTGTGGTTTTAGCTGATAAGCCAAGTATTGAAAACAATATGCCAATTTATCAGCTCTTGTATAAGGAAGGAACGAATCTATTTGAAAATGTGAAAATTCCTGCGGAAAACTCAGTAGATGGGCAGGAGCATATTGTCAACAGTCAGGAAGAGTTTATAAAATATTATCGTAATAAGGAAAAAGGTGAACCTAAAGCGAGAATGTAAACTCTATCTAGCAATATTTTAACTAAGAAGAGAAAATTTGAGTGTGGATAATGATGGGAGAGGATTTGTAATGATTAGTTTAGAGCTGTTGTCTGAAGAAAATAGTCTAGACGTTTATTCTTTTGAAAAAGAAAATCGAGAGTATTTTGAACGAAATCTACCTCCTAGACCAGCTAACTATTTTGATTTAGAAGGTTTTAAAGAAATCACGAGGGAATTGTTAACAGAACAAACCAATCGGGATGTCTACATGCATCTTATCAGAGATTCGCAAGGTGTTATAGTCGGAAGAATCAATTTAAGTGTTTTAGAGGATGATCGAACAACAGCAGAGCTTGGGTATAGGATTGGGGGAAATGTTAGCAACTTAGGCTATGCCAGCGAAGCGGTTAAACTCGTTTTAGACAAGGCCTTCAGGACTTATGGTTTCAATAGAATCATTGCAGGAGCGGCAACGGGTAATCTAGCCTCTCAGAGGGTGCTTTTAAAAAATGATTTCACCTTTAGTAGAATGATAGAAAATGACTTACACATTCATAATGAGTGGGTTCATACAGCAGTATTTGAGACAACAAGGCCATAATATCATCATTTCCGGTCAATTAACAAGGTTAATGGAGTCATCAATCTTTCCAGACATTCAAGAGTGTTTTCTTGGATGTCTTTTTTATTCAGAATAGATAAGTGGTGCTGTTTAAACTTGATTTTCCTAGTGGACAATTGTTCACTTTTTTTATATAATAAAACTAAACTAAATTGGTTGAGTTTCGAAAATGTAAGCTCAACCGTCGATTTATCTTTCTAAGGGATATATTCTCAATAAAGCATCACACTAGGAGGTGAAGTATGTACCAACCAGAAAAACTCAAGGCTCGGAGAAAAGAGTTAAAATTGACACAGAAGGAAATTGCAGAGGAATTGGGGATTAGTTTTCAGGCTTATTCGGCTTGGGAACGTGGGGTCAAGGAACCATCCAGGGAGAAGGTTGCTCAGCTAGAGAAGATTTTAAAAGTCGCAAAAGGTTATTTCACCCAGATAGAGATTGTCCGTCTCTACAATAGTCTCTCCAAACAAGGGAAGGAAAAGGTTGTTCTCTATGCTCGCAACCTAGCTCAAGAGGAACAAGCCAAGAAAGTGATAACCATGCCAGAGCGCCTCTACGAGTACCGTGTCTATGAACGCATGTCAGCAGGGATCGGGGCTTCGGTCTATGATGATCGGAATTTTGATACGGTTTACTTTAATGAGGAACTGGCCCACGATTTTGCTTCCTGGGTGGCTGGGGACTCCATGGAACCTAAATATCAAAATGGTTCCGTAGCTCTGATCCGGGAAACAGGATTTGATTATGATGGGGCAGTTTATGCAGTAGTTTGTAACAACCAGACCTATATTAAACGGGTCTATCGGGAGGAAGATGGTTTGCGTCTGGTTTCTATCAATCCTAAATACAGGGACATTTTCATCTCCTATGAGGAAGATCCTCGGATTGTGGGGATTATCGTTGGGAATTTTGTGCCGATGGAGGGTTAGCCTATGGGCTACTTTGATTATTCCAGAGAGCCCAAAAGTGATATTGCCTTTGTCGATATGAAATCTTTTTATGCCAGTGTCGAGTGTGTGAAACGGGGGTTGCATCCGCTGAAGACCTCGCTTTGTGTCATGAGTCGCGCGGATAATTCTACTGGTCTTATCTTAGCTTCCTCTCCCATGTTTAAGAAGATTTTTGGCAAGTCCAATGTTGGTCGGGCCTATGATCTGCCTTTTGATATCAAAACGCGCAAATTTTCTTATTACAATGCTCGAAAGCAAGGGCTACCTACCGACTCAGACTATGTTCGCTACATCGAAGATTGGGCTCAAGTGACCTTGATTGTGCCACCTAGGATGGATGAGTACATAGCGGTCAATATGGAAATCCAGCGAATCTTTCAAAACTATGGTAGTCCAGATGATATTTATCCCTACTCTATCGATGAGGGCTTTATTGATCTGACTAGTTCGCTCAACTATTTCATCCCAGACAAGAGTCTCTCTCGCAAAGATAAGCTGGATCTGCTGTCTGCCCGCATCCAGAGGGATATTTGGAGGCAGACAGGGATCTACTCTACAGTGGGTATGTCCAATGCCAATCCCTTACTGGCCAAGTTGGCTCTGGATAATGAGGCCAAACACACCCCGACCATGAGGGCCAACTGGTCTTACAAGGATGTGGAAGAGAAGGTCTGGGCTATTCCCAAGATGACGGACTTTTGGGGGATTGGCAGGCGGATGGAGAAACGCTTGCATGCTCTGGGGATTTTTTCCATCAGAGAATTAGCTACAAGCAACCCAGACCAGCTACAGAAAGCTCTGGGTCAGGCTGGCCTGCGTTTGTGGTTTCATGCTAATGGGATTGATGAGAGCAATGTTCACAGGCCCTATAAAGCCAAGTCCCAAGGGTTAGGAAATTCTCAAATCTTGCCGAGAGACTACGTAAAGCTACGGGATATCGAAATTATTCTCCGAGAAATGGCAGAGCAGGTGGCTATTAGATTGAGAAGGGCGGGAAAGAAAACAACCCTTGTCTCTATCTATGTTGGTTTCTCTAAACAGGAGGTCAGGTCGTCTATTCACACACAAATGAAGGTCGAACCGACCAATAATACAGCTGTCTTAACGGATTATGTTTTGAAGCTATTTCATAACAAATACACTTCTGGAGCGGTTAGAAGTGTCGGAGTTAACTATTCAGGCTTTGTGGATGAGTCCTTTGGCTTGATTTCCCTTTTTGATGATGTTGACAAGTTAGAAAAAGAAGAAAGGCTCCAGACGGCCATTGACTCCATTCGGGAACAATTTGGTTTCACTTCTCTCTTAAAGGCCAATGCACTGGAAGAAGCCTCTAGGAGTCTTGCCAGAAGCAAGCTGATTGGGGGGCATTCTGCTGGAGGATTAGATGGACTAAAATGATTGATCGTTCTTATTTACCTTTTCAATCTGCGCGAGACTATCAAGATCCAGGGATGCAGAAGTGGATGGGCTTTTACCTTTCAGAACACACCAGTTCGATCAGTGAAGAAAAAAATCGTGTTGCTTTTTCGACGAATTTGAATTCCGTTGAGAAGCTACTCTTGCTTTCTCAGCTTTATGCTGGTCAATTGAAGGGATGTTTTGTTGTCAAGGAAAGAAAGCAAAAAACGACAGTCATCGGTGAGGTGAGTGAATTATCACCTCAAACTCTATCTATTAGGACAAATGAGGGATATAGGCTGGTAGAGATTGTAGATATCCTCGAAATTCGACTGTGGGAGGAGGAAGTTTATGACTAGAAAAGAGCTGTATGAAAATAAACTACAGATGGATTATTTTTCAGATAGTTATATCCGCTTTGAAGAGGATTTCCAAAAATACTCTGCCATGAATGTTCCCTTGACTTTTTTGATCGATGATATCCTACGAACCATGGCAATGAATCAGAAGAACTACTTTGTCTTAAACAAGGAAAACGCCAAGGATGGGCGGGAGCATCGCTTTTATTTTAGGGTGGTGACAGAAAAAGAGTGCCCTAAAAATCGAACCTATGCATACGCTGGACTCAAAAATAGTAGTCAGTAGAGCTAGATATGGGAGAGGGAAGTCCGATCTAGGAAAGATGGCTTATGAGTGTCAGAAAATCTCATGGTATTGGAATTCGAAACGTTATCCTTTATCTGTGGAGTTCTTGCAGAAACTTATGATAGGTATTGATGATGAGATAAGAAAAGGGCCACTCTCTTTTTAAATGAGCGTTTATTTGAAAACGTGGTTGGATTTGAGAACGGCTATCTTCAATGATCATCTCACTTTATAGAGTCATACTAAAACATCCATGTACATTTGTGGATGTTTTTTAATTTTACAGATAGAAAAAGAGAAGACCAAATGGTCTTCTCAACGGGGGAACTGAATAATTAGAAAGAATCAATCAAAGAGGGTTATTAGTCTTTGAAATTCTTTTGGAAGATAAGGAGAGACAAGATAGAAGTAATAGCTGCCAAGAATAGGAAGGCATTCGCTTCTTGTTCCCCAGTTGCAGGGAGTTCTCTTTCCTTGTCTTCTTTGATCGTAGCTGTAACAGGAGCTTTTTCATCTTTTGCTGATGAATTATCTGTTACGGCTGGAGCAGGTTTTTCAGTCTCTCTTGGGACAACATACTCAGGAAGAGTCACAACTGGTGGCGCTTCTGTACCAACTGAGCTTTGTTTGCTACCTACCTCAATCACTCGATCTTGAGCTGGAGTTGCTTCTGTTTGAAGAACCTTGCGATTGTCACCGTCCACTTCAACATACTCAACTAAAAGACCATCTTTTCCTTCTGATAGAACTTGCTCTTTTCCTTTGTCTAATTGTGGGTTTTCGCGACGAATCGTCTTGAACGGTACGACCTTATTGACGATTTCCAAGCTTGGAAGTGTAAAGACAAGGTCTTTAACCCCTTCCTCAGGACTTGAAGAAGTAATTGGTTTCTCAGGTTGAGCTGGTAGAGGGTGCTCAGGAAGGGTCACAACAGGTGGTGCATCTGTTCCTACTGAACTTTGTTTAGTGCCCACCTCAATCACTCGCTCTTGAGCTGGGGTTGTTTCCGTTTTGACAATCTTGCGATTGTCACCGTCTACTTCAACATACTCGACTAGGATACCGTCCTTACCTTCTGATAGAACCTGCTCTTTCCCTTTGTCTAATTGGGCATTTTCGCGACGGATAGTCTTGAATGGCACTGGTTTATTGACAATTTCCAAACTTGGAAGTGTAAAGACAAGGTTCTTAACTCCTTCCTCAGGAGATGAAGAAGTAATCGGTTTTTCCGGTTGAACTGGTTTTTCAGGTTGCGCTGGAGTTTCCGGTTGAGTCGGATTTTCAGGCTGAGCCGGTTTTTCTGGTTGAGCAGGTTTCTCAGGCTGAACTGGTTTCTCAGGTTCAGCCGGTTTTTCAGGTTGAACTGGATTCTCAGGCTCGGCAGGTTTTTCAGGTTGCGCCGTTTTTTCAGGCTGAGCTGCTTGGAGCTTGCTGATTTGTTCGAGAGCAGTTTCTAGCGCTTGATTGACTGCTTCCTGAGTTTTAGCTTCTTGGATCGCAGCAATGGCTTGGTCAGCAATGGCTAACAATTTCTTCTTAGCTTCCTTGTTAGAACCAAGCTCAGCGACTTTTTTCTCGATAGCTTTTGTTAAGCTGCCCATAGCCTTATCATACTCAATTTCCGGTTGTTTTGGTTCAGCTGGTTGCTCAGGCTGCTTAGGTTTCTCAGGTTCTTCTGGCTGTTCCGGTTGCTCTGGACTAGGTTCCTCTTGCCCTCTTTGATAGTTCTCATCCTTGGATAGGATATCTTGTAGGGCACTGACTGTCAACATGACTTCTTGAACATCCACTGCATCAGCACTGAGTTGGTTTCTCAATTTTTCTAGATTTGCTTGGAAAGCTTGGCGTGCGGTAGCCGTATTTTTCAAGCCTGCTGGGTCAAAGTTGGACAGATCATCTTTCCATTTTGAGATAGACTGGATGATATCTGCCTTGCTGTAGAGTTCACTGCCTTCGCCACGAGTGATGAATTGGTCTACCTGGATACCGATATTTCGAGACAAATCGTTTCGATCAGGATCGAGTTGAAGGGTGACTGCGTGCAAGTTTTCGTCCAGACCTTTTAGGCTAACCAGAGTTTGATTGCCTTGGCGTTGGGCAGCGTGACCGCTAAAGTATTTCTTACCATCAATAGTCGACACATTTCCCATGCCATCTTGGTAAGGAACTTCTTTGCCATCTAGGAAGACTTTGTAGATACCATGATTTGGATCAACATAGCCCTTGATATCAAGTCCAGTACCGTAGAAGTAGGCTGTGACAGTTGTCTTTTTCTTTTGCTCATCAGTTAAGCGACCAAAGGAAGCCCAAGACTCCGTCTTTTGGTATTTATCTGCCGAATTGGTTTCATGGTGCCAGCCAGGACTGTAATCCAACTGACTAGCTTGGTCATCATAACTTGTTTGGTCCTTGATCAGCAATTCAGCTTTCATCACTTGGATGGTTGCATCGGTAGCAAAACCGAGCAGGGCACCATCAGTGACTGAAGTGAGCTTGGCTTTGAAGTCAAAGACAGAGTCTGCTTGTTCTGTAAAGTCAATCGTTGGGATGGTGACAGTCTTTTCTGTTTCTCCGTCTTTAAAGGTCACATCTTGAGTTGTATCTTGGTAAACTTTACCGTGAACTCCAGTTCCAGGTTCTGTGATGAAGCGCACAGTAGCAGCCCCCTTGCTTCCACCAACACGTTTAATCTTAACAGTGACTGGTTTTCCTTTTTCGACTTCGTAGTTAGTAGACTCGAGTTCAAACATTCCCTTGCTATCATTGTTTAGGGTGTAGATTCCTTCTGTAGCAATTGGTTCGCCTGTTTTATTTACAAGAGTAATAGTGTGTTGGCCTGGTGCTAAATCGCCTGTCTCAAAGACTTTTTGGCTGCGTTTACGGCTAGTGTTCTTAGTTTGCACATCCGCAACTTTTTGGCCATCAACGTAGACGGACATTTCTCCATGACCTGGGTCGACTGTAGAGACGACATAGGCCTTGGTTCCTGTAAAGGTATAGCTTACTTTGGCATCTTTTTGATTGGTCCACATAGAAGTGCCACGAACACCTTCAGATTCATTGTACCAAGTTGTTCCGGCTGTATCCGCTGTTGTGTTTGAGTGGTATTCAAGTCCAAGAGGGTAGCCATCTGTCTTTTCAATGCTGCTTGGTGTCTTGTAGACAGAGAAGTTGGTCAAGATTGGAGTTGCTTGAGCACCGGTGATGGTTACACGGATTTTTTGTGCCTCTACAGGCTTGCCTTGAACCAAGCGACGGTAACCAACGGTCGAACCTTCGCCGTATGTCACCCAACGTCCGTTGATTTCAACTTCAATCTTGAAACCAGAGATACGTTGACCTTTGGCGATATCTTCCTTGAGTTCAACGACGTCAAAGCGTCTCTTTTGCCCCAAATCGACTGTAAAGCTACCGGTTGTGGCATCATTTGAGAGCGCCCAGCTGGTGTCATCTTTACCGTCTGTGAGGTGGCTTTCCTTGTAGAGATGGTTTTGACGAGTCGAACTTGCTGTTACGGTGGCACCTTTGGCAAAGTCAGTCGCATACATTTGATCTAGGGTTGCTTTGAATTCCTTCAAGCGAGCCACATCCGCATCTGCAAATTTTCCTTCTTTATTTGGTGGAATATTGAGAAGGAGTGGGGTTCCACGACCAACAGACTTGAAGTAGATGTCCATCAATTCTTTGAGTGATTTCGGCTGTTGGTTGTCATGATAGAACCAGCCCGAACGGATCGAAACGTCAGCTTCCCCTACAGAGTACATATCACCATCAGGGTCACCATGGTTGAGGTATTCGTTTTTCACATC
>CAUSQY010000018.1:0-25644 GCA_963533645.1 uncultured Streptococcus sp.
CAGTATATCGGTCATGCTTAGTATCAAGCTTATCCAAACCGTCATATTGGTACAATGTATCATGTTTTTCTGGAACAGTTACTCCATCAAGAAGGTACTGAACAAAATCACCTAGCTGAACTTCTTTGCCATCAAGGACTTTCTTGCCAGTTCTATCAAGTACATGTTTTTCTGGCTTAACATTTGGAACTTCAACTGTTACAAGATTTGACTGATAACTATTACTAAAGTCAATTTGTTTAAAGTCATTCTCGACTTTCTCCCCCGCTTTAATCAAGAGTTTAGCTGGAAGATCAATCGTCACGTTTTTATTTTGCTTCACGTAATTTTTGTAGAAGCTCGCAGAGTCTTTCGGTGTCCAAAGATAGAACTCACCTTTAGGGTTTAAGTTCAATTCCTTCAGGATTTTATTGATTGCATCTGTACGACCTGCATCTGAGAGCACATGGTACATATCAAAGAGATTTTTCACATCTTTACCTGCAGCAGTCATCTTGATCTTGCTGTGGTCAACTGTGAAGGCTTTGTCTTGAACATCGTCCAGGATTGCGAACTTCTTACCAAGTGCTTGCGCTGAAGCAAGGGTTTTGGTGTATGGGCTGTAATCTGTCATCAAGCGGAAAGTCACGTTGCGATCAAATGTTGTCGCCCCGCTTATATTCTTACCAGAATGATCTAACACAGATTTGACTGGTTTTGGAGGTCTTGGAGTGTAGTTCGTAACAGTGTTTGAGAAAACTTCATAGTTATTCACTAACACTTTATAAGTGTTGTCATAGAAGCCCTTGTCATAAATTGGCTTCCAGCTAATCACAGGAGCTTCTAAGCGTTTCCCTTCATAAGTCGCAGTAAAGGTATAAGTGTTCTTTCCTGCATCATAGGCAACACCCCATCCTGCTTTCTCTGTAGCTGCCTTTGTAACAGCTACATCAGGAACTGCTCCAGCTTCAAGTGGATCAATGATGGTAATCTTGTCACCCTTTTTCACATTGGCATAGATATTATCATGATGCAATGTATAAAGCTGAGTAGCGTTTTTAGCTACTGTTTGGCCATCTGTATTTGTTTTATCTGTATCTGCTACAGATTTGCTGACAACTGGCTTATACTGCAATTTATAGCCGTGATAGCTTGCAGACAATTTCTGATTTTTGGTTTCAGAAAGAGTTTTAAGAGCCAAGGTTGGCTTAACTGGATTCTTCGCTTTGACCAATTCAGCTGATACAGGTTCCGGCTTAACTGGCTGCACGGTTGTTTTAGTAATGGTTGCAGTAGCTGGAACTTCAACAACTGGCGTTACAACCTTCGTATTCAAAGCGAACCAATAGGTTTGGCCACTTGGATTATCTGGTCCATCCCATTGGATAAATTCAGATGTAAAGGCTGTCCCTTTCTTGAAAACACCAAGTGCAGCGCCCTTGTATTGGTAAGGTGAGTCAGATGTATCCCAAAGATGACCCACATCTTCTTGGCGGTTGTACTCTTCAGAGTAAACATAACCATAATCTTTGTTATAGGTTACAGTTGAGCCGTTAATTTCAACATGAGTTCCGTTAATAGCTTTCGCACCTTCCCAACCAATAAGATTGTGATTGAGTGAGGAATAGGTCAGAGTCGCAGGAGTCTTTTCACTTGCTTGGAAGGCTACTTCTTTCCCATCCACATTGTAGTAGTAGGTATCCGTAACCAAGAAATTCATGTAGTCTGCAGCTCCACCAGCTCCATCATTACGAGCTACTACGAATCCTTCTGTTGGATCATTCAGGACATAGACATCATTCAATCCTGTCTTCCCTTGATTAAGAATCTCGAATTTTCGATGGATACGAGAAATATCATGCTTTTTACCATCTGCAGTTGAAACAGTCAAACCTTTTAGATTAGTGTAGTCAACTTCTGTTTTCCATCCAGTGCCAACATCCTTGTATTTCAAGACTTTAGTTGAGTCAAGAACTCGAGTATACCCTGATGTCCCATTTGATGAGGCAATGTAATCTTTAGTAGTTACATTCGCTCCTGAAGCAGAGGACTTCACTGTTGCTTCAGGATTTGCTGTCGCAACGCTGAGGGCTTGCAAGACTACTTCTTTTGTGTACCCTTCTGTACTTGTTTTAGATTGAAGTTCATTGTATTTCTTCTGCCAGTCCGCTTGTGCTTTCTTAGTCTTGTCATAAGCTACTTGGTTTTGTTTCCCAATTTGCTTAGCTTCATCAGCTGAAGAAATTTCTTGGGTTTTAGAATTGAGAAGTACACCAGATTTTTTCAAATCCGCTGATTTACGATCAGCATCTTGATTGACTTGATCACTAGCATTCTTCTTCTCTGTGTAGGCAGCCATGATGGCTTTGTTAAGTTCCACTTTGCCTTTTGCAGTTGCAATAGCTTTGTCATTTTGTTTCTTCAACTCTTCTACTTCTGCGATTGAAGAAACGGTACGTGTCACTACATTAACCGTTACGTCCTTTTTCTCCAAATCTCTTACAGCAGCTTCTACTGCCTTATTTAACTCAGAAGCCTTCTGAACATTAGAATCATAGGTCCCTTTTTCAACCAGGTAATCTGCTACTGCTTTCTTGTTCTCTGACAAGACTTTCTTAGCTGTTGTAGCAGCTTCATTGTTTTTAGGTGCTGTTCCATCAGTTGCAGTCGAACTGTCATTCGTTACAGTGACAGTTGTTGACCCTTCATGCTTGGCTTTTTCATCAGCTACAAATTGATTGTTAGCTTGAATAGCTTTTTGCGCTTCCTTGAAGGCTGTATTGTTTTCAACTTGTTTTGTAGTCGCTTCTTCAAGTTCCTTGACTTGCTTGTCCTGATCTTGTTTAATCTCAGACTTAGACTGTTCAAGTTTTGGAGCAGTGGTATCTGTTCCCTTATCAACAATCTGAGTTTCAGAAACGTTCACCCCTGCTTCTTTTGCTTTTTCAGCAGCCTTTGTAACTGATCCATTATCGATCGCTACAGACTGGCTTCCTGTTGCTTTACCAGCTTGTGTAGCATAAATGTTATTGTCGTTTTTGCTTTCAGGCTGGACTGCTTCATCCGCAAATGCTGAACCTGCAGAGAATGCTACAAAACCTGCAATTGCAATACCTGATGCTAAACCTTTAGCCCATTTTTTCTTACGGAAATATCCGTGTCCTTGTGTTTTTTCTGTCATTTTTCTTTCTCCTTCACTTAATTAAAATAGTTTCTTCTTGTAGAAATAACCTACTGCCGTCAACAACATAGACCCAATAGCACCCAAAATGCTTTCTGCTGTCCCTGTATTTGGGAGTGTTTTGAGCTTGCCATCTTTGTCAGTAACAGAGATAGTCTTATCTTCGTTAACTGTTCCGCCAACTTCTTCTGGAGCCACTACAGAACCATCCGAAAGGACTACGTTACCATTTTGAGTGCTGACAATTGCAACTCCTGTATTTGTTTCAACAGGATCTTTTATCACATCGTGAACTACCTGCCCTGTTGAGCTTGAAGTAGTTCCAATTTGTGACTTACCTTGCTGGTTCGCTTGATCAGTTGTTTTTGGCTTTTCAGCTGGGACTCCATCAAGGCTACCTGGATTATCCTTGTCCTGTGGCTTGTCTGAAGGTGCTGGTTTATCTGTTGTCACTCCGTCAAGACTTCCTGCGTTGTCTTTGTCTTGTGGTTTATCTGATGGTGTTGGTACACCATCGAGGCTACCTGCATTATCCTTGTCCTGTGGCTTATCAGAAGGTGCTGGTTTATCTGTTGATACCCCGTCAAGACTTCCTGCGTTGTCTTTGTCTTGTACACTTGGCGTTGTTGGGTCAACTGGAGTAACTGAAGGCTCTGTTGGCTGAGTTGCTGGAGCCTCTGTTTCCGTTGAAGCGCTAGGCGCTGTTGGCGTAACTACTTCTGTTGTTGGAGCAGAAGAATCAATTGGTGTTACTTCATCAGCTGATACAAATCCAGCTTGTGCTAGTGCGATTGTTGATAGTGCTAGAGTAGCTAATACTTGTTTCTTGTTCATTTTAATTTTTCCTTTTCTAATTTTTTAGATAATTTGATTCTTTTGGTTCTGTTTCTACAACAAATCCATATTTTGAAGAATCAGAAGCTTTTATATCAAAGGTTAATCTAACGCTAGATGATTTATCCCCTTTTTTGACGGACAAGATATAGGAAACCGTATATTTTTGAGTTTCTGAATCATAATTCAATTTCTCTAAAATAACGGACTGTAAAATCCCTTCTTTTGGTTTGGTAAATTTTGCATCACCTTCAGAAAGAAAATCTACTAGATTTTCTTTTTTGCCCGAGTAATAAGAAGGTAAGAAATGACGACTAAATACATCAACTTCATTTTTCGTTGAGATAAGATGTTGAGTATTTTTTTGTTCCTGATATAAGAAATTTACTTTTTCAGACTGGCTTGATAGTTGAGCGAAAGCAAAAAATACACCAACGATATTTACTACTGCAAGCACTCCTAAAAAACCTAAGAATAGATAAAATTTCTTCAGAGAAACTGACTGCTTTTGAGATACGGGAGACACAATATCTGTTTGATCCCTTGCATTTGGAACAGGTGTTAGGCGATTGGGTTGTGAAACAGCCATCGTCTCACCTTCAGCTGGGAAAATAGGAAGAGAAGAATCAGACAATCCCATACTTTGTTTATATACAGGATAAATCTGGTTCTCAAAATACTCCCTTTTTTCTTGATAGCTATAATTTGCAAATTCAGAGCGAGTAAGTATCGCTTGAATGAGGGGAAGCAAGAGGTTTTCATAGTCTTCAGTAATCAGAAATGGACTAGCATAAACCTCCCCTTCTGTCACCACGTTTTTCCCTTCCAGATGGGCGATTGCCACTTTTTTAAGCTGAAACTGACCATACATCTGTTTCAACTCTCTAAATAACAACTCGCCCTGTTGAAATGTTAGGTAGGGCAAACTTTTTGAAATCGGCTGAGAAAAATCAGAAAGGTGATCCAATGACTCAATGATAGCAAGTAACTCACGATCATCCTCTGGACCTCTTCCATCTTCCCAGGAGATTTCTAAAAATAGATCATCTGTAATCGTACAGCGATCTTTATTAAAGAGTGAAAAAGCCATAAATCACCACCCCTTAACTTTTCACGAAATCAAAAATCCATTCAATGATACTTGGTCCCGCTGAAACACCAATAATTGCAATTGCAATTGATACCCAATGTTTTTTCATTGAGGCTTTTAACTCACGTCCACCAAACGCATAAATGAGCGAGGTGACAACGGCAGCTAGACCAAATAGCGCAACACTGACTAGCTGAACTTTTGTAATTCCTTGTTTTGCCAAGTTATCCGACTTAACAAATGGATCGTCCGCATACACTGTAGATCCTGTTAGGAATAGGGAAAGGCTCAATAAAAACATCTGTGATTTTGTTTTTACTTGCTGAATTTGTCTTGTCAAATAATTTTTCATAGAAATCCTCCTTTGTTTTTTTGACAACGTTAGTATAATAGATAATTGAAAAAAATTTTTTAAAGGGACAATCATTTTTTTAAGGTCAGTTTTAAGAAAATAAAGCTTCACCAAATGACGTATTTTCAGCTTCGACCTCGAATAATATTTTTCTTTTGTCTTCACGGTGATACTCATCTGGTGCATCACCTTCTACCCAAAGATGGAAATGATACTCTTGGTTGGGATCAGATAAGTTCAGAAACTCTTTAGAAATTAAAGGAAGTACTTTATGCTTAATCACTCTTTCAAGTGGCCGTGCACCATCTTTTATATTTGTTCCTACATCCAATAAATAAGTAACCAAACTTTCTTCATAAGAAAGAGTCAACCTTTGATGCTTCATTCTTTCTTCGATTTCTGATAGATGTTTGACAATAATTTCCTTATTCACTTCCTCGTCTAACATGTTGAAAATCAATTTATATTCAATTCGATTGAGAAATTCTGGTCGAAATCTAGTTTCCAACTCCAACGTCATGCTCTTTTCAAACTGAGCTTTGTCCCTGTCGGTTAGCTTTTTAAAATTCCCTTTCAATTCGTACTGCTTAATTATTTTTTGAGAACCAATATTCGTAGTAATAATAACGATTGTATTTTTAAAACTCACTTGCCTTCCAGTTGAATCAGTCAAGCGTCCTGCATCAAGCACCTGCAAAAATAAATCTACAACTTCTGAGTGTGCTTTCTCCACTTCATCGATCAGGATAACGCTATAAGGTTTTTGTTTAACCTTCTCAGTCAATTGACCTTTCGTTCTAGTTTGACGATCGCCGATCAGCTTTGTAATATCTCCTTTTTGCTTATACTCAGACATATCAAAACGAATGATTGCCTCCTCATCATCAAACATCCCCTCTGCCAATGCTAGGGCAAGCTCTGTTTTTCCAACTCCTGAAGTTCCTAGAAACATGAAGGAAGATAGGGGCTTTCTTTGATCCTGTAAACCAGCTTGTGCAACAGTTATAGCATTCACAACAGCATCTACAGCCTCATCTTGGCCTTTAACACGTCGTGACAGCTTTTCTTTTAAACCATCTAGTCTTTCCTTGTCGCCTTTCAAAATCGTCGTGACAGGAATACCTGTTTTATTTTTCAGTACCTCTGCAATTTCTTGCTTCCCAACATGACCTAATCCATTTGTAGAACAAATTGTCGCTGCTTCATCTATTAAGTCGAAGGCTTTATCAGGTAAAAATTGATCTGGTATGTAACGAACAGATAAAAGTACAGCTTGTTTTACAGCATCAGAACTAATAGACACCTGGTGAAAACTTTCGTAAATAGCTTTCGCTTGTTCAAGAATTTCAACCGCTTGAGTAGTTGTTGGTTCAGAAACTATAATCGGTTGCATCCTTCGCTCTAGCGCTCGATCCTGTTCGACATACTCATGGAATTCATCCAATGTAGTTGCGCCAATCAATTGCATCTCACCACGTGACAAAACTGGTTTAATAATATTTCCAGCATCCAAAGCGCCCTTATCTGAACCACCAGCACCAACAATAGTATGAAATTCATCAATAAAGAGAAGATTCTCTCCTTTGGTTTCTACCATCTCCTCAATAATTTTTTTAAACTTAACAATAAATCCTCCATCCTCATCTGACATTAAGCTAGATAGTTCCAGAGAACGCACGGTCAAATTTTTTAATTTTGGAGATACCTGGTTTCTTAAAATGGCTAAAGCAAATCCTTCAACAATAGCTGTTTTTCCAACTCCAGCTTCTCCTACCAAAATAGGATTATTCTTAGTTCGCCTGAGAAGAGTGGTCTGAACAGCTTCTACTTCTTTATCACGTCCATACACCTGATAATCTTCCGCTTTTTTTGAAACTTTTTCTGTCAAATTATCTGTATAACGATCTAAATAAGGTGTTTTTTTCTTTTCTTCAGTAGTCACACTTAATCACCTCTTTCTTTTACTTCCTTGATTTGAAGAGTGAGCTTATCTTTTATCGCATCTACAAATTCTCGTGGATTGATTGTCCCTTCTCCAATCTGAGATAGAAACATTTCCCAGCCTCCTGTTGTCTCTGGATCAGAGAATTCATTGTCATAGAGATAATTGATAAGTAGATAGGCCTTATTGGTGGGAGTTAGTTGACCTGTTTTTTTATCTTTAACAACATAACCCTTACTTTGAATTTTTTTAATGATTTCTCCTCTGGTGGCTTGTGTTCCCAAGCCATATTTAGGAAATATTTGGCCAATCAATTGGCTTTCAGTTAGTCTTTTAGGTGGTTTCGTTTCACCCCCTACAATCTGAACCTGCGTATCAATTTTATCTCCCACTTGATAATCAGGAACTTCAACTGGACCTCGTACCTTTCGTGAACTCCATTCAGCCCATCCTAATTTATGAAGCGTTCTACCCTTTGTTTTAAAAACAAGACCATTATTTTCTACTTCAATTGTTTTGGTTGAATAATAACAATCATCCGCAAACATCAAGATTGCCTGCTTCACAACTGCTTCATAAATCAGTCGTTGGTCAGTTTTTAAATTTGAAAGGTTTGGAATTCTTTCAGTCGGAATCAAGGCTGAGTGGCTTGTACCAGATACTTTTTCATCATTGACATAATCTTCTCTAGGCTCCAAAAACTCTGGCTGAAAATGACAATTAATAGCTTTTTGATAGGCAGATAGATTTTCTTTTAAATCGTCAAACTCAAATTGATTGATGTATTCTGAATCTGGTCGTGGATAGGAGAGAAATCCTTCCAAATACAGTCCCTCAACAATGCTCTCTGTTTTATCTGAGTCAAATTTCCAGGCACTTGCTGCAAAACTTTGTAATGTAGACAAGGTAAATAATTGTGGAGCTGATTTCTGATGATTTTCTACCTCAACTGAAGAAATAACAGAGGTGGTTGATAATCCCCTTGAAGAGGCTAAAATAGCCTCACTATCCTTAGTTTTGTCTTTTGTGGTGAAAAATACCCCATTTTTTTTATCCTCCAGCTGAAGCTTCCAATATTTTTCTGGAGTAAAGTTGCGAATCTCTAAATCATTCTCACAAACTAGTCTGACCGCTGGTGTTTGAACTCGGCCAACAGATAGATGGCTACCTTTTGTTCGAGGGAGTTGCCCTCTTGCTTGAAGATCAATCGTTGCAAGAGGTGATAAATTCATGCCTACCAACCAATCGCTTTGTGCACGTGCTTCAGCTTCTAAATAGTAATTATAGGTTTCTGAAGGTTCCTTCAATTCCTGAAAAGCTTTTTGAAGAGTTTTCGTTGTCATGGAGCTTGCCCAAAGACGTTTCCAAATTTTCTCCTTCCCCTCTGGTATGTGCGATAAAATAGAGTACGCAATCCGCTCTCCTTCTCTATCAGCATCCGTCCCAATAATCACTTGATCTGCTGTTACCACTTCATCATAGATTCTCTTAAATTTTTCTCTCGAATCCTTGTCCTCTTTCAGATGTTGCTTAAATGAAACATTTGTAAGAGGTAATTTATCAAGCGACCAATTGTCTGGTTCACTATATTCAAATAGATGCCCTTCAGCAGCCACCACATGTACTTCAACTGGAAAATAGGGTGACTGCCTAATGACATAGACACCTTTCTTTTTACTAAATTGTCCCAAAGCTGTAGCGTAAGCTTCTGCCTGTTTCTCTTTTTCAGCCAGAACAACTATAACCATATCATTCTCCTTCTACTTCATTTTCTGTCATTGTAAGCTATAATTAAAAAATCTTTTGTAAAGGGACATTGACAAATGATAAAGTGAGTTGATATCAAAAAACAGCACAAAAAGTTATATAACTTTATACACAAAAAAGAGGCTCTTAAAGAGCGCTCTTTCTAGATTTTAAGCCCCTTCTTTGGGCTTTGGATAAAATTTTGATTTTGTACCACCTGTCTGTTTAACTGGTAAGGTTTTGTATGTTGTTCAACACTTTTTACAATCTTAGATACTGTCCCATGAATCCGTTTCATAGATTGCGCTAATTGTTGATCATCAAGAGATGTTAAATTATCAGTCCAAAGTGCCATATAGCGAATAGCTTTCTCCGAGGTATCTAACCCAAAATGCTTAGAAACGAGATAACTTGTCATCTCAGCTTCAAGTTCTCTACGATCTTTTGAGACATCTTCCTTATACGAGTTAGCAAATTTAGGATTATGCAGACTAGCATGCGCTAGCTCGTGAATGGTTGTTGCAACTACTTCCCCAGGAGTATTATCTGGATTCAAAAGTATTTTTTGCTCATCTGGATAAAAAGCTCCTTTTGCACTCCTCAACTCTCTTGCATCGTCTTGATAGATTGTTACCCCAATATTCTTAGCATAGTCTGAAAGTCCTTCAAGCACCTCTTTCGTACGAATATGATCCATATTAAAATCATAGTGACGATTTGGCATTGCTTTTGGATAAAATTCAGGCTTCAAGGTTGTTTGAGACAACTCAAAGACTTTATACGTAGCGAATTTAGCTAAGCCTGTTTTTGAATCTCTTTCCTGGAAGAAGCGAGATTTTAATTTTCCTTGCTTCTTTAAAGCTTTTTCTTCAGGTGTCGCTTCAGAAAGTCTTTTATATTTTGGATTGCCTTTTCCATTTTTTACCTGGTTCCCATTTTCATCCAATACAGGAATCATTTCAACCATCATAGGTCTAAACAAGGTAATATGTGATTTTTCTCCTGTCTTAACCGAAAGATTGTTATGGACAATTTCTCTTGTTCGACCTGTTTTTTTATTGGTGTAGGTATTTCTCGTTTCAAATACCTGATCTGAAGTAATTCCAAGAACTTCCCCCATTGATTGCCATTGATTATAGGTTGCGACTGCACTCGCTCCTGGCCACTGTTCCTGAATCAAAGCAACATTTCTAGGTGAGAGCTCTGGAAACTTACTCATAAAATTCAGATACTCTTCTAACCGTTCTGGTGTTTCTGTGTACTCTCTCACTTTTTGAAAAGCAACCTCACTCAATTCATGAGGCGTTAAAGTAGCATAATCAATACTACTTGAGTTTACTTCAAGAGTCTCCAAATCCGAAATAGGTTTCTCTTTCAGAATCTCCTCTACACGCTGAAGCAAATTATTTTTAGTTTCTTGCTTAGAAGATTGAAAAGTTACCGTTTCTCTTGTATCAAGAGTTTGACCTACTACTTCTTCTGTCAATCGAGCTGATTCATTTGCTTCCTGGGAAATTTCCTTATTCACCTCTCTATTTTCCAGCTGAGAAAGAATTTCTTCATCCATCGATGCTAGTTCAGATTGACCGTTGAGTCTACGATATCCTAATCCTAGCATTTGTGAAATTGGTGTAGTTTCATCTCCAATATCATATCGAATTCCCTCTTTGATCACTTCACCACCTGGAGCATAGACATCAAACTTAATTTTAGTAGGAGGGATATAGCCTTCAGTATTGCCTGCTGTTACTTGTTTCATTCCTTCTTGATGAATTGGATAAAAGTCCTGATTGGCCTTATATAGCTCCCTAGCGAAATCTTGATAAGATATCAGCTCTGTCTCTTTAAATGGCAATATAGGGCTTCCTGGGCGTTCCTCAGACCATTGAAGGCGTACATGGTAGTTTTCCTTATAGATATGATCTTGTACCCATTCTTTATAAAAATCTGAATTTGTATCTAGGAGATGATCTTTCCCAGCGGCTGCAATAATCTGATCAAATTTATCATTGTATTTCTTAGCATAATCAAGGTATTGATCCCAGGCTTGATGAAATTCTTCTGGAGTTTTTGAGATGTCATTTGGAGCACCTAAATTATAGACAGTATCCAAAACTTGAGTAAAAGTTACTGAATCAAGTGAATTTTTATCTATAGTATTTACTGAAGTTGTTTGTTCAGATTCTTTAGGAACCTCTTCATACTGCTTATTTCTCAAGACGGATAGCATTTCCTCGCCACCATCTTTAACATATTCATCATTAATCGATAGCTGTTCAATCTGGCCATCTCTTTCTCTATAGACACCGAGAATTGTGCCAGTATCTATATCTTCCAGTTGTTTACTTAAATCCCCCTTCACTCTCATTAAAGATGCAGGGACATGAGTAAATTCCTTTTCTTTGAATAACAATAACAAATCAGTATCTTCAGGTCTAATTGCTTTTGAAAGATCCAGATTATTAAATTTCTTTACAGATGAAAGATCGTTAAACACAAAGGAGTCTGACTCTATCACCTCAGGTAATAAGTTCAAAACTTTTAGTTTATCCGACATTCCATTCGTAAATTTTAAATCTTTGAAATGCCCTTTTCCAGCTGCAACATCTTCAACGAATGACTCAGACAAATGTTCTACCCACTCATTATATACAGGTGTTACTCCAGTTAAGTGCATCCAATTTTTCTTGTCAAATTTAACATTTAGAATTTGGAATTGCTTTTCTTCCGGATTCTTATAAACATAATGGATACTTGTCCCTGACATTTCTTTTAGATACCATTGAGCCGAGTCCCTCATTGCGTTTGCGTATAAATTTAACGCTCGCATGTTTTTTCTGAAGGTTTTATTTGACATTCGATCCTCATCGATGGTAAAATGAAGATGAACATTGGCAGGAAAATCAGGTTGAGAATTTTTCTCAACGGGCTGCGGTGCTGTCCCTGGAGTTTCTACTCCTAAAGAACTGGAATTGCGATTCAATAGTTCGCCCCCAGTGTTAGTCTCTTGATAATTATCAAGGGACTTTTCTTTTTCTTCTGGGACTTCAATTATCTTAATGGGATGAGTCTCAAAACGTGACATCAAGTTATCCAATAATTCTCGACTTAAAACCACTTCTCCCTCTTGTTCTTCCAGATAGTGGAACAATGTATTTGGAGTTACCACAAAACCATAGGTAAAGTCTCTTGTTCCAGATTCAATCAATGGATACTCCAACATTCGCTCAACCGATTGTGATAGATTATCAAGGGTTCTTTCATCAAAATAGACGCCAAAACTGTCACTCGAAAGGCTTTCTATCTGCTTGTTGGTATTGTAGGCTGCTATTGCAAGTTCACCAATAAATCGGGTTGAAATATCTACTCCCAAAGCTCTCTGATGAGGTTTCAATGCTTGATACAAGGAATCCTGCTCTGGAGTCCCTTTTTTCTTGTATAAATCAACCGTTCGATCATCAATAGAGGTTAAAAGTGAATGAATAGGAGACAACACTTCCATTCGTTTAGCGTTGAGGTATTTAGTAGGATGGCTATTTCCTAACTTCGCAAAGACATCATATAGATAGAAATCTGGGGCAAATTCAATTGACAATTCTCCAGATTGAATTCGATTATTTAATCTTATTGTTAATGCTTCGTTTTCCTGTTTTACCTCTTCATAGCTCATCAATCTTCCAGCATTCTCCTCTATATTCCCAATAGACTCTTGATTGCCTGGAGAATGCTTTTCTTCCGCAGCTAGATCTATTTCAGAGGGTCTAGTTGACTGAACAGAGAAAGAAATATTGTTCCAATTTTCTTTAAGCCACTCCGCATCTTCAGGAGAAAGGTGGCTGGTATCAGGAAAGTGACTTGATTCTGATAAAGTTGCTTCAGCCATTTCTTCATATTCTGATTTTCGACTATCAGATTTTTCTTCATGCTGACTTTTTAGAACATCATTCCAGTCCGTTTTATCTTGCCCTGATCTTAGTTCTGGTAGATCCGAATTGATAACAGCTCCTTTTGCTTCCAATTCTTGAATGAATGTTCTACCTGCTTTATCATTATCTAAAGCTAGGGTGATTAAATCCGCATTTTTCCCATCTTCAAAAAAGTGATGAACAATAGCGATTTGAAGTCCGTCCGCCATTTGTTCAGGTGTCCATCTTAGTGGTTTTCCTGAAATTTCAGCTTGAATTTGAGATAGATGGCGGCCAATAGTCGATTCTTTCAAACCATCCATAGAAACTAATCTGACGTCCTGAAGACTATCCTTGTGCAATTCATAGTAGGACATTAAATCAATTGGACTCTCAGTGAAAATCAATCGTTTTGGACTGCCAATATCAACATGAATACCTGTCATAGGATCGGAGTTTTTCATAATCACTTTAGCATATCCATGTTTTGGCCACTTCTCCCAATTCTCCTGGATTCCTTGTAAAGAGGCTCCAACAACTTCACCTGAAGAAGAAAGGGACTTGAAGACAATAACTGGCTCAATCGCATTTGTTGTGACTCCACCAGTGCCTTCCGCAAAGTAGTCAAGTTTGGCGTTAGCTTGGGCTAAAACACCCTGTTCCAAAAAATAATCAATTGTTTCATCTGATAGTCCACGTTGATTCCGCAAGTGATCTCGTCCAGCTGAAAACGGCTGCTCGTATTTCTCAAGATAGTATTTAAAATCTTCTTGAGGTCTTTCAACCATTTGAAACTCTTTAAAATTTCCATCATTTAAAAAATCTACAGACTGGTTAAAATCTACTTCCTTTATTGTCTCAACCAAAGAAATCGCATCACCACCTGTATTTCTAGAAAACCATTTCCATAAATTTTTATCAGGTGAAATAACTAGGCTATCATGTTCTTTCCATCGATAGTCTCGTCCAGAACGAACCAGCTCCATCTGAAGCTCGTTTGCAACATCCAAAATATCTCTAGAACGTGCAAATTCAACACGTTCTCTACGACTTTTCCCACGTCTTGATTCTTGTTCTGTCATATAAAATCTCCTTAAAATCCTTCATACTGTGGTTTATACGGCTCTTTCTCTGCTTGTAGAAACGTTTCTGGATCTAAGTGAACCAATTCCCCTACTGAAAAAGATTCAAATAGCTCAGAATTTTCCTTAAAATCTAGAATCATTTCTAAATCAGAATTTCTTCCTTGACCCTCAAAATGCACTTGCTTGTTATCAGCATTCATTGCCGTAATTAACCATTCGGCTGAGAAATCAAAGTTTTCAACTGCAACATCTGGAAATACTAGCTCCATTTTTCTACTCCTTTCTCTTTTATCCTTTTATTCTACGTAATAACTGAGAAATCACAGTTAAAGGGACAATAGATTTCCATTTTCAACAAAAAAAGTCATTGCTTTTACAATGACTCTTATATACTGTGTCCCTTCTCCTCCAGTTCTTGTCTCTCATCACTTCTCTCACGTTCCATAAGGGCTTTTTTATTTGCACGTTGGGCTCTTTGAAGAGAGTTGGTCAAGTTTCTCATGAAATCTGTATTGATGAGTGCTTTACCTTGAGATTGTTGGACGTTTTTTCTTTGCAAGTTCTTCCTTTCTTGCATTTTATGTGAAACAACTTGAGCTAACTGACTTTTCTGATTGCTTTCTTCCTCTGGCAATATTTTTTGATAGAGTGATTTGAGTTCAGAAAATCCTTTCGCATTCTCCTGTTTTAATTTTTGAATAGTCGCTTGATCAGTCGTTTGTGAAATTTCCTTGTTTCGACTGTAAATCTCATGTTTCAGCTGAAAAATAGAGATATGGGTCTGTAGCTCTTCTATATAGCTATCTTTCGTCACAGGATAGCCCTTTAGAATAGTCAGCACTCCTTCATCTTGAAGAGGTTGAACTGCCGCTAATTCTCCCTTCAAACGTTTAATTGGTGCTTGAATTGCTAATGAATCAGCCTTTTCTACTGAAAATGAAACACTATCTTCAAACTGGTTAGCAAGAGATTGTTTTAGAGATTGGTCTGCTTCACCTAGTTTATAATTTGGGTTCAGTTGCAATTCAGTCAGCTTCAGTCTTTGAAGAATCTCCTTCTTTTTTAATTCAACAAATGGCTTATCAGTTTCAAGTGGTTGAATTTGATCAAAAAGAGTTTTACGAACTAATAAACTACTTTGTTTTTCTTCCAATAGACTCAATTTTAATGCATAGCGAAATGTTCCTAACTCTTGGCGTTCTTTCAATGATCGATCGCTTTTCTTTTTGGCCGCTTCTACAAGATCTTTCAAATCAGCTGAAGAAAATAGTGATAAGTCCCTTAAACTAAGTTGCTTCTGTAGTAAGTCTTCTTTCATCTGACTCACATCATAAACTAATTCCGTAACATATTCAGGACGACCCAAACCTGTTCCATGTTTGTCATAAGCAGCATAGACTGGTTTTGTGATTTCAATAGGTTTTGCCTCATCTTTCAAATCATAACCTAGTTTTTTCCAGGCATCTAGTGTTTTGATAACACTTGCGTTAGGATCCTGGGCTAAGATCATTTGTTGATTCTTTACTGAGAAATTGACCAAATTTTTTTTCAGCCGAACATCAGCTATTTCAGGAGCATTCTCACGAAATAGGTGCAAGATCTTATTTGCTAGTCGTTCTCTCAATTCCTTCTCACGACTCGCTATTAATTGCTGCAGATGATAGCCTGCAGCCTCCTGTTGTGTTTTCTCAAAACGACCATCAACTTTCAGAATCTTCTCGTAGGCTGATTTTTTTTCAGCTGAATAAGCTCCTCTATAGGTTTCTAGAAAGTTCTTCGTTTCTTTCAGAAATTCTTGATAGAGCTCTTTCCCTTCATTTTCTAAATAGGAGTCCAGATAGCGGTCAAGGAAGAATTTACTGACTGCAAAATCTCTTGCATTTGAACCATAACGCCATTTTTTATCCATTGGCAAATGGTTGTAAGCCTGCTCCAAAAAATTTTTTTCAGCCGAAGAACGAACCTTCTGATCTCTAAATACAGAATTAATCAATTCACTTCTGATATTCGCCAAGATTTGTTCTCGTCGAACAATCATTCCTCTAGTCTGTTCATTCAACAGACCATGAAAAACATCACTTTTAAAACGCTCAATAGTTTTCTGGGAAAAGTTTCCTCTAAATTCCATTCGTCCACGAGGTCGATAGAAAATTTTTTCTCTTGCAGATTCAACTTCAGATAAACCAAAATGCACATGAATATTGTCCGTGTTCAAGTGAATATTGGCCCACCAAAATGATGAATCAGATAAGCCTTCTTTTTCAATTAACCTTGGCAATGCTTCACGTATGACAGACTTGATAGCTTGCTGATCGACTTTCCCAGTTTCCAGATCATATAATCCCTCCTTGGCCAAAAAATCATTATCAAAAGAGATAACACCCTGCCATAGAAGAGAGCCATTTTGATAAGCCTGTTCTAACTTACTTTTCAATTCAGTTACTTTGCTACGCTGCAAGTAATTGGCTTCTTTTGTAAAAATCGCTGTCATTTCTTCATTTTGATTTTCAGTAGCATAAGAGCGATTCATATAATCAATGTATTCCTGAAAATTTAGTTTCGTTTCTGGAACTTCAGCTTGAATTTTTTGTAGTTCATCTTCAGTTAGAGACTCGATATTTTGTCTGTGTGTTTCTAAATTTAATTCGTTATCAACCTCAACAGCTTCGTCTCTATTAGTGTAGTCTACAAAGCCACTATTTGCTTCAGTGTATTGCAGCATGAAGGTAATACTTGGACTAGACTCACTCACGAGTAAGGTCTCCTTTCAATTAATGAGAATGTTTAATTGTTTGACCACGTGCAACATCTTCTTGAATGACATCGTTGATTCTTGCCATTAATTCATGCTGTGTAGGATCCAGTCGTGAATGAATAGATTCCAAATCTTGAACATCAAAATCATCTTTCGTAATAGCATGAAAGTTAGTCAGCGCTAGATAAAGAATTTGATCAAGTTGACGATGAATTGCTTTGTTGTCACTTCCAGAATCAAAGCTATCCCCAAAATTTTTTTCCAGCTGAGTCAGTCGCTCATAGAAATTTTTTCCTTCTCCTAATTCAATAAAAAGTTTATAAAAAACTTCAATCAAAGTGACAAGCGTTGCCGAATTATTTCGATACTGCTTTTGTAAAGCAGACGACTCTTTCAAATAGGATTTTATTTCCTTAAATTTTTCATGTGTTTCTTCGCTAAAATATAAGCTAAGTCTTGGATTCATTTTTCCCTCCTCAATTTTTCTGAGATGATCCTGTCAAATAATTGATTTTATATCCTGGTTGAATATTAAAGATATATACATCAAATGAAATCTCATCATCTTCAATACTCTGTGCTTCCATACGAACTCCTCTAGCAACTAATTCCACATTTCTAAATATAGGAGTTACTCGATAGCGAACATGGTGGTTCGTATTTTTTATGTAGTTAGAAATTTTATTTTCATAGTAAACCATTGATGATTGTTCATCTTCAAAATTTGCATTTAAAGCACGTGTACCTGTAAATAAATTTTTAGCATTCGCATTCTCTCCACTTAATTGAAAACCGATTAAGTGAGAACGATTATATAAATAATCTTCTTTCCCGTTGAAAATTATTTTTTTATTTTTCCATCCTGTTGGTGTGATAGACGAAATAGATTCTCTATCTTCAGTTGGCATCAAATCTTTTCCCAACATCGCTTCAGCAATTCCTACACGATTTAAAAAATCTAGATCAGAATATTTTTCCCAGCTGCCATTTTCTAAACTCAATTCGTTTTTTGTAAATTGTGATTTTTCATTGACGACAATCACTTGATTTTTCCCATCATACTCCTTCGATTTCAAATCATCATTTTCCTGAGTAGGATTCAAATTAGAGTCGGAATTTTTTTCTTCAGCTGAATCGGCTATGTTCAATTGAGTCGGGATATCATTTTGTGTCAAGCCAGATTTGATAGCATTAAAATTGTTAGGTTGTATGATAAAGATTGCAAGAAAAATGAGAATAATGAACAGAGATTTATTCTTCTTCATTTTCAAACACCACCTGACCGTCGCTCAGCTTCAAGTGCAGATACATCATCCATAAAATGTAACCAATTTGTCGTTAGTTCATTTACAATATCTTGTTTAACATTTAAAGCTGAAAGAGAAATGTCATTCTTCAACATCAATTCTAAAATCTGACTTTGTTGGTTTTTGATATCGGACAATGTTTCCGCAAATTGATTATTGTACAAATTCAATCCGTCATTCATTACGATATTTTGAACTTGCGATAACATAAACTCGTTAAAGCTAGGATAGTTATATTTTTTTGAAATATCTCGAAGTTGTTCAAACATATCATCAGGTATATTTCTGATTTTGATTTCTTTAGTCATCACTTTCTACCTCTCCTTCATACTCTAACCAACGTGAAATATGCTCGCCATAGCGATCCATTTTTTCTTCAAATTCTGAGAGTATCCTTGTCTGTTTTTTCATTTGTTCCAGAACATGGTCAGAAGCTAATTTCATATTTTCTAAATGAGCAACATACAAATCTTGAGCACGATTAAATTTTCCGTGCTCAATTTTTTCACGACAGATTGAGAGCAAAAAATCATTAAATGACTTGGCTTTATTTTTCTTAGCAAGAGCTTTTAGATAGCTAACCTCTTCCTGTGTTAATCCTCTAATGAGAATGTCCATTTGTATCCTCCAATTTAATATTTATTGTCCCCAAGAGTAGGACTTCTTTTTTCTTTTGTCGAAGCAAAAGCAAAAAGAAGCAAAAAAGAAAACTTCAACCTCGCAACATCACGAACCGATTCGGTTCTATTTTTGCGGTTTTTCAACACACTAACACACACAGAGGGACTAAGGTCCTTTTTAGGTGTGTTGTGGTAGAAAAGAGCATAAGGGAAACTGTCCCCACGAAGCGTGTGGAGTTGATAGTATCAACGTTTCCAATGATATCAATTTTCTCGGTTTCACCTACTTACACACACATGCTATACTTACCTTTACACACTTTATAGGTGTTATACTTACACTATTTTCCTTCTTTACATACTTTTACTTACACCGTTTTTGACTTTATTTGGAAGTTCAAAACTCAAAAATCAAGACTGATTTTCAGCTGGAAAGTTTCCTTCTTCACGATTTTTCTTCGCTGCTAAACGTTGTTCTTTTTCATCTTCTTTGATGAGGTTTAATTCCATTTTTAACTCTTCAAAAATTGATTCATACGACTGATTTTTATTTTTCTTCAATTGAATTTGAACATAAATTTTACCAATTTGTTTTTGAAGATTCTCTTCTGCTTCTTTTCGTTTCTGTTCTAAAAGGGCAACATTTCTCTTTGCTTCTTCTAGTTGATTATCAATTTTTGTTAAATCATTTTTGGCCATATTATTTCTCCTTTTTCTAATTTCGTATTTCTTAATCCTTTAATTTATTTCCTGCAAAGCTGGTAATTTTTTCTTTTACAGTTTGGAAGTTGCTCCATAAATCGCCATCTAGCTTTTTCAAATCAATCACATAAACTTCATGATCATTTTTCTTGATAGTTAGTGTGAAAGAACGTTCATTAATTTTAATTTCCTGTAAAACGAGGTACATTGAAGAAAACATTTCTCCTGTATAATCTGGTTCACTATTATAAGTGATGCCATGTTCATCAATATCCAACATTACCCATCTTTTCTTTCTAAACAGCCCTTTAGTGCTTGTAAATACAGTACGATACTTTCTAACTGGTTGATTTTCCTTTGGTGCTAATTTAAGTTGTTCTTTCATTTTTCTGCCTTTCTTTTTTTTGATTGATTCTAGTATAAGAGATAACTGAAAAAAATTTTTTAAAGGGACAATCATAAAAATAAATCCCCTTAATTCAAAAATTAAGGAGATTCATTCTCTTTATTCGCTATCGTTTATCTTATCCCTCAAGGGTTGGAACCAAATAGAGCTTAACAATGGACGATATAATATCTTTGTTAAAATTGTAGAAATCAAAATACTAAACCATAGTACACTCATGGTATCGTAATAATAAAGAATTGTAGAAGAGTTAAGATTTACAAACCACTGATAAGTAAGAAAAGCCGACACAGTAAGTAAAATATATAGAGTGAAGCAACAATCAATCATTATAAAAAACATTACATGGTAAAGCTTTTTAAAACTTTTCTTTGATTTCATTTTATTTTACCTCACTTTAATTCATTTCTACAGTTTCAATAGGATTTGAAAATTCAAATGTTCCATCTTTAACCGCCTGTTTTTTCTTGTCCAAAGACTCCAATTTAGCCTTCAACTTTTCAATGTTTTTATAGGCTGTTTCGATGGTTCTATTCTTCGTTTCGATGTTTGTATCCAGCGTAGCAATATTCTTTTGATTGGCTTCGAGATCATCACCTGTTAGATATTTTGCTTCCGCTTGAAGACTCGCTTTTCGTGAATTATCATCTTCAATTGATTCCTTTAATTGAGCAATTGAGGTTGTCAATTTTTGAGACTGTTCATTCTGGAAATTGATCTCTTTTTCTATTTCCTGAAGAGTAAATTCTTCTCTGGAAACAACCTCAATAGCTTTAATTTCAAGCTGAGTATTTTGAGGAGTTACAAAGAATTGTACAGTGTCATCTTCTTCAGATTTCTTCTGAGAAACCTTTTTAGAGCCACTGGATGGCGATGAAATATTCACATCAATTGAGCTAGAAGCGACTGTCTGATTTGTCACATCGATCGCAAATGCACCAAAATTTTTCGGAACTCCTTTAATAATAACTGATACTTTATTATCAATGATTGGGACAACATCCATTTCTATTTTTGAGTCTTTATGTTGCGCATAGAGTTTCCATTTCAATCGTTTGGCATCGATGCCCCGATCTATCGAAGTCGTAGCATCTTTCGTCTCAAATTGTAAAACAATAATTCCAGTATCTGGTGAATATTCCTGGCTGACCAGTTTCATCTCACCACTCCCATTCGCAAAAACTTGCTTTGTTTTGAGTTGTTCTGAAGTATAGGTTTGTCTTTGTGGTGAGAAAATCGCTCCCATCAAAAGAGTCAACCAGGTAACAAACAACATTGAGAAAATGACTAGTTTTCTCTTAATAATATTCTCTTGAAACCAAACTTTAGTCTTAATAAATGGCTTCAAAATTGGGCTGGATTTTATTTTTTCAATCCAGCGCTTGAATATTTCAATTAAAGTAGACATTTTATTTCTCCTTCCTGATTTTTTCATAATACTGATTTGTTAAAGAGGTTATATCTGTCTTTTTTTCAGTAGCCCAAATTATAAATAATGATAAAGAAAAAACTATAATAGCTACAAAAATAGTTGCAAACATATCTCTCATTAACTCGACACTTCCAAAATAAAATAATTCAAATACTGTCATAAAAGAAACTTCTTTTGCTCCTACTAATTTTAGAAAAGTTGGACTCATATTAACTAAATTTACAATTACATACGCATTAAATCCTAAAAAGAGATTTACTGATACTAAAACTAGCGAAATAAAACCAGATACGCCTCCTAAAATTGCAAAAACTCGATACTTCACATTTGTTGCAAACAACATATCAAAAGTTGATACATCGTCGAAACTTTTTTGTTCATTCGATAGCGTGTAATTTTTTATACCTCTTAAATGTTTGTTAGCTCTTTTCTGCTTCAAAGTAGATGATTTAGTTCTTCTCATGCTTCTTATATCCTTTCCAAATAAATGAAACCTTACTTTTTGGCCAAACACTTTTTAGTAACATTAAGAACGCTAATGGCAGCCTTTTCGTTTTGATTTCATTTCCAAAGTTATCACATATAGTTATCCTGAAGAGCGGTACGAACCAGATCGCAATCAAGACAGTTCCAACCACGCCATGCGCAATAGCATTTAAAAATTGATACATACTACCTCCTTAAACATATTTCAATCTTTGAAAAGCTGTCTCGGCCCATTTACTTAGCTTTACCCTTTTAGTCATTTATGGCCTCCTGGATTCCTTTCTCATCGGCTACAATCTTTTCCTCTGAATCTCTTAAAGCATATAAATATTTCTTTATTTTTCCCTTACGAATCTTGATGATAGTTGCAGCTTTTTCAACCTGGTATTTTTCTACCAACTTTTGACCTTCTTCTGTCTGAGTGTCAATGTAAAATGTAGGATAAGAACCTTTATTGGCTGCATCTACAACTACACTTTTTCCAACCTGACAGTAAGGACAATCTTTTTTATAAAATACTAGGTTTACATTTTGATCAAGTACAGTATTCTGGTATTCCTTCTGAGTAAGGTGAGGATCGTAATCTAAGATAAAATAATCTTTATATACCCTATACCCTCCTAGAACTGCGAGACTCACAACTAAAATGACAAGAATAGCCCCTAGAGCTAACTTAACGTGTCTAAAAATCTCTCTCATCCTATTTCCTCCTCATCCATAAAATCAAATATGGAACCTTGAACATAATCAATCTTGGCCAATTCTTTTATTTCTGCTTTCAAGTTAGTGAAAGTTGTCATCACTTCTTGAAAGAGTAAAGGATCAAATTCCTCGGAATCCAATACACGGACAATTGGCAACATTGGATAATGATCTCTCAACTCCTCCTGCAGGTAATCTGAAATCATTTTATCATTCGAGATAACACTATCTACTCTAATGATCGCTGGAATGCTAGAAATACTCTCCTCGTTTTGATAAAAAGTTAAAGCCACATCCCCTGCAGAAACAGACTCAAATTTTAAATTATCCGATGAAAGTTTAAAATAATAAGCCAATGGTTCCTGACCAACCCCTGTTAGGTAGTATCCTCTAATGATTTTGAATAACTCTGACATCGACCTTTCTCCTTCCTAACAAACTTTTAAAAGTCTAAACGGAGCTTGATACACATCAGGATAGTGAATCAATCTCTTTTTTCTTTGTTCAGGAAGTGGTTTACGATAATGTTTTTGAAGATACTGAAAAGCTAATCCCAATGTATCAAAAACTAAAACTTTATTCTCCCCATTACAAATATAGTCACCTAATTCAAAACTAAAAATTACGTACTTCATTCTTCTTCTCACTTTCTATTTTCGCCAACCATTGCCAATAGATCTGTCTCTAATTCAAAATCATATCCGTTTTCTAAACGAACTCGTTGGCGAATCCCTATAAGTGAGAAAACCAATAAAGATCCTCCAACAAATATAAGACTAAATAGTCCAGCTAAAATCAAAATCATATCATTCCTCCATAGATTATTTTATATACATTTATATCTTGGTAGTAATCGTAGATATAAATGTAAGGCAGTCTGCGGGTTTTTAAAATTATCCAATATCAAGCTCAAATAGAGATAGTTGTTGTGTTTGTTTAAAGCCATCTTTAACCCTTTCTATCACTCTCTGAGTGAACTCTATACTTTCTTCAAAGAAAGCAGCAATATTGGCCATATAAGCCTCCTGACGTTCTTTCTTCACCTTGATAAGGGAAAGCAAGATTGCTTTAATAGAGGCTAATCTGATGCCACCTCCACGGCCGTGTTTGACTGTGAAGAAGATCTTTTGTTCTGTTTTGAGAGCCTTCAATACTTTATCCAATGAACGCTCAGGAATGTTCAACTTCTCTCGTATCTCTTTTTTCGTCGTCTGGATAAATGGATCCTCAGATTGATAGAAACCTTCTAAATAGGCCATTACGTCTGTTTTCCATTCATAGAGATGACTATTCTTCCTGTCAGCACGTTTCTTCTTAAACTTGTACCAACGTTGCTTCACAAAGAGATCTGAAGCCTTGAGTTCCTGATTGACCCATGCTTTACATAAAGTCATCACATAGTCACGACTAGCAGCTTCATATTTTCCTGAGTAGGCGCTTGTGATAATCTTATGATATTCAGCTGAAGAGAGTGGTTCGTCTAGATTCGCATTAAAACTAGAAAGAACCTCCTCACACTCTTCCTGATTGATTCCTGAAGAGAAGTTGGCTAAAGCTAACGTGAAAAGAACGTTGTTTCTTCCCATCAAGGCTTTTCCACCTTTAATATTCCCCTCTCTCATCAGCAATTGATACCAGGGTTCATCAATCTGTTTCACCCCTTCAGAGCCTGAAATAACCGTCAAATTGGGTTTTTTACTTGGGAAAGGAAGTTCTGATTGCTTCATTGACCAATCTAACCACTCCTGGAATGAATAGGTATAGTCAGGTTCAAAGAATTCGACATTATCAGTTCGAGGAATACGAGCAATCCCAAAATGGTTACAAGTCAAATCTACTGGTAAAGTTTGAGCAAAGTAATTTCTCAAATTTTGAGAGATAGCTTTGGCCACCTTCACCACTCGAAATTGAGAATGAGCTGTAACATAAGCTGATTCTGAGAGGACAAAATAGGCTTGAAATCCTTTATCAGATTTTAGAATCAACGTTGGCATAAAACCTAGCTCCAGAGAAGCGGTTAAAATATCTCCTGTCGTCATTTCTTCAGCTGCAGAGGTAATATCAAAATCAATGTAGAATGTGTTAATCTGTCTTAGATTATCTTCAGAGTGGCCACGTGTAATACGTCGACCAGCATCACTATAGCTTCCATAGCAATACACATTAGGGGTCCAGTGTGTAAACTGATCCTGGTTCTCCAGCAATGATTCAACAGAGGTTAAAACAACACCACGTGCCTTCACCATATTTGCTTTTGAACGATAAGCAAATACAGACCCTCGTCTTCCTTCTTCAGCTGAAGAGATGAGCTGTAGATGACTATTCTTAAATTTTTGTGTTCTTAATCCGTCTTTTGTGATGATGGATAAGCATTTTAATAAATCAATCTTTTTCATGATTTTTAGCTCTCTCATATCCCTTCACTAGTTATAGTTTGAAGTCAAGTACACTTATAAAATATGGTACCAACTCCTTACATGAGAAGTACATCATTCCCCCTCCTACAAGAATTAAAAAGATACTCAATATCCATCCCAAAGCAGTTAGATGTACATAGAAGTCTTTCTCACCAGTCAAATCAAATCCGATATCTGTATTTTTACCTATAATAAATACTCCACTGAACGAAATGCACACTCCTACAACAAACAATACAATAAACCCAAAAATCATGTAATTTCCTCCTACCCTCTTCTGAGGTTTTTTATTTTAACACTTAAATTTTATTTAAGCTCTTAATGTGTGCATCATAAACACACTTTTTCAACTCGAAGAAAACGCTCATATTTTCTTCGATAAACAAGCTCTTTTTCACCTCTCCGTCTGCGTAAAACAGACCGTTTAAGAGAAAATTTATTTTCTCTTGAAAAATGTCATCTAACATCAGCTTACTTTTCTCCAAGCAAGCTACCAAATGCGATGAATTGTTTGCGTAGCGCATTGGCATCCCAAAAGCGCTTTCCACGCTTTTAAAATCAAAGCTAGTAAGGGGTCTTTGTGTACTTTTTTTCCAATCTGTATTTTTCATAGTTCTTTCCTCCTATGTTCATTCTCATTTATTCAATAATTCTTCTGATAACAACCTGGTCTCTTTTGCATGTTCAAAACCAGCAATATAGG
>CAUSQY010000019.1:0-25067 GCA_963533645.1 uncultured Streptococcus sp.
CTCTCGCGGTGGACAAATCCCAGCTCCAATCCATAGTTTTAAAAATTAATAAAAAGGAGAGAAGATTTAAGTTGAGTTTAAGGATGACAGTGTATACTATAATCATTAAATAAAGCCCTCCTAACTTTATTTAATAGAAATCCTAAACTTTTTCATAATAATCTCCTAGAGAAGCTACCATGAGGGTAGCTTTTCTTTTGGATAATTTACAAATGTTGGCTTCGCTTTTGAAAGCCAAATATTTCTTTGATCCATGATATAATAGAAGAAAATGGAGGATAGAAAATGTCTAAAGTAAGATTGTACTTGGTCCGTCATGGGAAAACGATGTTTAACACAATTGGACGTGCTCAAGGATGGAGTGATACACCTCTGACTGCAGAAGGTGAGTTGGGAATCCATGAACTGGGAATTGGCTTGAGAGAGTCTGGCTTGCAGTTTGACCGCGCTTATTCCAGTGATTCAGGTCGCACTATTCAAACCATGGGAATTATCCTAGAAGAACTTGGCCTGCAGGGGAAAATCCCTTACCGCATGGACAAGCGAATCCGTGAGTGGTGCTTTGGTAGTTTTGATGGGGCCTATGATGGGGACCTCTTTATGGGCTTGATTCCGAGAATTTTCAATGTAGACCATGTTCATCAGTTGTCCTATGCAGAGCTAGCAGAAGGTCTAGTTGAGGTTGATACTGCAGGCTGGGCTGAAGGTTGGGAAAAACTCAGTGGTCGAATCAAGGAAGGTTTTGAAACGATTGCCAAAGAAATGGAAGAGCAAGGTGGTGGGAATGCCCTTGTTGTCAGCCACGGGATGACCATTGGAACCATTGTTTACCTGATCAACGGCATGCATCCGCATGGTCTGGATAATGGCAGTGTGACCATCCTAGAATACGAGAACGGTCAGTTTACTGTTGAAATCGTCGGTGACCGTCGTTATCGGGAACTGGGACGTGAGAAGATGCAAGAAATAAAAAATTGATAGAAGTTAGCTCCGATTAGGAGCTAATTTTTTTCCTGTTAAATAAGGTGGATTTGCGACTCAGTATTTCTTGTTATCCAAGTCTAAAAGAACATTTCTCGTCTTTCAAATTCCCCTAAAAATGGTATAATAGTAACATCACAAAATTGGAGAGAGACCATGAGTTTTTACAATCATAAAGAAATTGAGCCTAAGTGGCAGGGCTACTGGGCAGAACATCATACATTTAAGACAGGAACAGATGCCTCAAAACCGAAGTTTTATGCGCTTGACATGTTCCCTTACCCGTCTGGAGCAGGTCTGCACGTAGGACACCCAGAAGGTTATACAGCAACCGATATCCTCAGCCGTTACAAACGTGCGCAAGGCTACAACGTCCTTCACCCAATGGGATGGGATGCCTTTGGTTTGCCTGCAGAGCAATACGCCATGGATACGGGGAATGACCCGGCAGAATTTACAGCGGAAAATATTGCCAACTTCAAACGCCAAATCAATGCGCTTGGCTTCTCTTACGACTGGGATCGTGAAGTCAACACGACAGATCCAAACTACTACAAGTGGACACAATGGATTTTCACTAAGCTTTACGAAAAAGGCTTGGCCTATGAAGCGGAAGTGCCAGTAAACTGGGTTGAAGAGTTGGGAACAGCCATCGCTAACGAAGAAGTCCTTCCTGACGGAACTTCTGAGCGTGGAGGCTATCCAGTTGTCCGCAAACCGATGCGCCAATGGATGCTTAAAATCACTGCTTATGCAGATCGCTTGCTTAATGACTTGGATGATCTTGACTGGCCAGAGTCTATCAAGGATATGCAACGCAACTGGATTGGTAAATCAACTGGTGCTAATGTAACTTTCAAAGTGAAAGGGACTGACAAGGAATTCACCGTCTTTACGACACGTCCAGATACCCTTTTCGGTGCGACTTTCACTGTATTGGCGCCTGAGCATGATTTGGTAGATGCTATCGTCAGTCCAGAACAAGCTGAAGCCGTAGCAGACTACAAACACCAAGCTAGTCTCAAGTCTGACTTGGCTCGTACCGACCTTGCCAAGGAAAAAACAGGGGTTTGGACGGGTGCTTATGCCCTCAACCCTGTCAATGGCAAAGAAATTCCAATCTGGATTGCTGACTACGTTCTTGCTAGCTATGGAACAGGTGCGGTTATGGCTGTGCCAGCCCACGACCAACGTGACTGGGAATTTGCCAAACAATTTGACCTTCCAATCGTCGAAGTACTTGAAGGTGGAAACGTTGAAGAAGCTGCCTACACAGAGGATGGCCTTCACGTTAATTCAGACTTCCTAGATGGATTGAATAAAGAAGATGCTATTGCTAAAATTGTAGCTTGGTTGGAAGAAAAAGGTTGTGGTCAAGAGAAGGTTACCTACCGTCTCCGCGACTGGCTCTTTAGTCGTCAACGATACTGGGGGGAGCCAATCCCGATCATTCATTGGGAAGATGGGACTTCAACAGCTGTTCCTGAAAGTGAATTGCCACTTGTCTTACCAGTAACCAAGGATATCCGCCCTTCAGGTACTGGGGAAAGCCCATTGGCTAACTTGACCGACTGGCTAGAAGTGACTCGTGAAGATGGCGTCAAAGGTCGTCGTGAAACAAACACTATGCCACAATGGGCAGGTTCAAGCTGGTATTATCTCCGCTATATCGACCCACACAACACTGAGAAATTGGCGGATGAGGATCTCCTCAAACAATGGTTGCCAGTGGACATCTACGTGGGTGGTGCGGAGCATGCTGTTCTTCACTTGCTCTACGCTCGTTTCTGGCATAAATTCCTCTATGACTTAGGTGTTGTTCCGACTAAGGAACCATTCCAAAAACTCTTTAACCAAGGAATGATTTTGGGAACAAGCTACCGTGACCACCGTGGGGCTCTTGTGGCGACTGACAAGGTTGAAAAACGTGACGGTTCCTTCTTCCATGTGGAAACAGGAGAAGAGTTGGAGCAAGCACCAGCCAAGATGTCTAAATCGCTCAAGAACGTTGTCAACCCAGACGATGTGGTGGAACAATACGGTGCCGATACCCTTCGTGTCTATGAAATGTTTATGGGACCACTTGATGCTTCGATTGCGTGGTCAGAAGAAGGTCTGGAAGGAAGTCGTAAATTCCTTGACCGTGTTTACCGTTTGATGACAACCAAAGAAATCGCTGCGGAAAACAATGGTGCTCTTGATAAGGTCTACAATGAAACAGTCAAATCTGTCACTGAGCAAATCGAGTCCATGAAGTTCAATACAGCCATTGCCCAACTTATGGTCTTTGTCAACGCTGCTAACAAGGAAGACAAACTCTATGTGGACTATGCCAAAGGCTTTATCCAATTGATTGCCCCATTTGCACCTCACTTGGCAGAAGAACTCTGGCAAACAGTTGCAGTAACAGGTGAGTCAATCTCTTATGTAGCTTGGCCAACATGGGACGAAAGTAAATTGGTTGAAGACGAAATCGAAATCGTCGTCCAAATCAAAGGTAAAGTTCGTGCCAAACTCATGGTCGCTAAAGACCTGTCACGCGAAGAATTGCAAGAAATCGCTCTAGCGGATGAAAAAGTTAAAGCAGAAATTGACGGTAAGGAAATTGTCAAAGTGATTGCGGTACCTAACAAACTCGTTAATATCGTTGTTAAATAACGAGTTTATTAGCTCTGTCTGCCACCTTCAATAGTCCACTGGACTATTGAAGCCAACTAAATTGGTTAATATCGTTGTAAAATAATATAGGAATCCTTCAGAGTAGAATCTGGAGGATTTTTAAATTGGATTATGCTATAATAGTCCCAACTAAGATAAAAACACAGTTCTGGTTGGTAGTCCAGACGTAGGCAAGCCTATCAGTAACCTTCCTCCTTGGTTGTCCATTCTTAGGGATAGATTTAAGGAGGTGCTGTCGTGGAAATCGTTTCAATTGGCTTGACAGTTTATTTTGAAGATGGATTTTGGCATGGATTGTTTGAACAAGAGTGTGAGGGAACTTATCAAGTTTGTCGAGTGACATTTGGTCAGGAACCAAAAGAGGATGAAATTTTGAAACTTTTACAGACTCAGTTTGTTCAGTTATCTTTTAGTCCAGAGGCAACAGTCAAACAGCATGTGAAGATTAAGAATCCGAAGCGTCTGCAGCGAGCTGTAAAGAAACAGGTGAAGCAGAAAGTTTCTTCTAAGTCACAAGAGCTTTTACAGTTGCAGCACGAGGAACAAAAAAAGCATTCAAAACAACAGTCTAGTCTCCAAAAGCAATTGCTCAAGCAAGAGAAATTTGAACGCAAACAGCAAAAACGTAGAGAGAAGCACAAGGGGCATTAACTCACTCGTTTCCATACTTGATTAATCCTCCATAATCTGGAGGATTTTTTGTAGATTACCTGTGAGATGTGATATACTATTCACATCTTTAAACTTATAAGTGTGAGACAAGGAGAAAACGATGCCAGTAAATGAATATGGTCAGATGATTGGTGAGTCAATGGAAGGTTATACACCAGGTGAATTGCCTTCCATTGATTTCTTAGAAGGGCGCTACGCTCGGATAGAGGCTCTTTCGGTGGAAAAGCATGCGGAGGATTTACTAGCTGTTTATGGTCCAGATACTCCTCGGGAGATGTGGACCTACCTCTTTCAGGAACCAGTGGCAGATAGGGAGGAACTGAGTATCGTCTTAAATCAGATGTTGACTCGTAAGGACCGTTTTTACTATGCGATTATAGACAAGGCAACTGGTAAGGCCTTGGGAACTTTTTCTCTCATGCGAATTGACCAGAATAACCGAGTAATAGAAGTGGGAGCTGTCACTTTTTCTCCAGAACTCAGGGGAACACGTATAGGGACAGAGGCTCAATATCTCCTAGCACGCTATGTTTTTGAGGAGCTCAACTATCGTCGCTATGAGTGGAAATGCGATGCTCTAAATTTGCCATCCAGACGAGCTGCGGAACGTTTGGGCTTTGTCTATGAAGGAACCTTTCGCCAGGCAGTCGTTTATAAGGGGCGTACGAGGGATACGGATTGGCTCTCTATGATTGATAAGGACTGGCCTCAAGTTAAAGCTCGTTTGGAAGCATGGCTGTCTCCTGAAAATTTTGATAAAAATGGACGACAGTACAAGAGCTTGAGAGAGCTTTAAGAGGTGATGACATGATTAGCGTGAGAAAGCAAGAAGTTGTCAAGTTAGAAGATGTTTTGCATCTCTATCAGGCAGTTGGATGGACAAATTATACCCATCAACCTCAGATGCTGGAGAAGGCCTTGTCTCACTCATTAGCGATTTATCTGGCACTTGATGGCAATGCCGTGGTGGGCTTGGTTCGTTTGGTCGGAGATGGTTTTTCATCGATTTTTGTTCAGGATTTGATCGTTTTGCCTAGCTATCAGCGCCAAGGGATTGGTAGCAACTTGATGAAAGAGGCTTTAGGTGATTTCAAAGATGCCTATCAAGTCCAACTAGTGACCGAACAGACAGAAAAAACCTTGAGATTCTATTGTTCTCTGGGCTTTGAAACCCTATCTACTTATGATTGTACAGGGATGATTTGGGTGGATCGAAAAAGATAAAAAAATTATTTTTTATTAAGTAAAGTTTAAGTCTCCTCGTGTATTATATAGTTATTAGATAAAGACCTCCTAATACTCTTCGAAAATCTCACCAGCCTTCGTTAGAGTCGACTTAGCTAACTATTGTTACGCTTGCGTCTATCTGCCTAGTCTGATTTCGATTTTCATTGAGTACCCTTTATTTAATGAAATCCCAAACTTTTCTTTTTCATCATAATCTCCCAAAGAAGTCACCCAATCAGGTGGCTTTTTTGTGGCTTGAAAAAGAAAATTTCATTTGAAAAAATTTTTAAAAAAATGATAAAACAAAGAAAAAGTTAAGTTAGCTTTAAGATTCATCTTGTATTATATAATCATTAAATAAAGACCTCCTAACTTTATTTAATGAAATCCTAAACTTTTCTTTTTCATAATAATCTCCCTAAAGAAGCCACCCAATCAGGTGGCTTTTTTGTTTGTAGGCTGGATTTTTGCTATAATAGGAACATGAGTAGAATTTTAGATAATGAAATCATGGGTGATGAGGAGTTGATAGAACGTACCCTCCGTCCCCAATATTTACGTGAATATATCGGTCAGGACAAGGTCAAGGATCAGCTACAAATATTTATCGAAGCCGCAAAAATGCGGGATGAGGCGCTGGACCATGTGCTCTTATTTGGGCCTCCAGGTTTGGGGAAAACGACCATGGCTTTTGTTATTGCCAATGAACTGGGAGTCAATCTCAAGCAAACATCAGGTCCTGTCATTGAAAAAGCGGGAGATCTGGTAGCGATTTTGAATGATTTGGAGCCTGGAGACGTTCTCTTTATTGATGAGATTCATCGCTTGCCCATGTCGGTGGAAGAGGTGCTTTATAGTGCCATGGAAGACTTCTACATTGATATCATGATTGGGGCTGGTGAAGGCAGCCGCAGTGTTCATCTGGACTTGCCACCTTTTACCTTGATTGGTGCGACGACCCGTGCGGGTATGCTTTCCAATCCTCTGCGGGCACGTTTTGGGATTACAGGTCATATGGAATACTATGCCCACGCTGACTTGACAGAGATTGTTGAGCGGACGGCAGATATTTTTGAGATGGAAATCACCCATGAGGCAGCTACTGAGTTGGCCTTGCGCAGTCGGGGAACTCCTCGTATCGCCAATCGTCTCCTCAAGCGCGTGCGCGACTTTGCCCAGATAATGGGGGATGGCTTAATCGATGATGTCATTACGGATAAGGCCTTGACTATGCTGGATGTTGACCATGAAGGCTTGGACTATGTGGACCAAAAAATCCTTCGTACCATGATTGAGATGTATGGTGGGGGTCCTGTCGGTCTAGGAACTCTTTCTGTTAATATTGCCGAGGAGCGTGAGACGGTCGAAGATATGTACGAACCCTACCTGATTCAGAAAGGCTTTATCATGCGAACTCGTTCTGGACGGGTGGCGACAGCTAAGGCATATGAGCATTTAGGCTATGAATACAGTGAAAAATGAGCAAGATATTCTAGAGGTTTTTAGAAAAAATCCAGATATGATGACCATTCTGACTATCATTCGTGACCTTGATCTGAAAGACTCGTGGTTGGCGGCAGGTTCTGTCAGGAATTTTATCTGGAATCTCTTGTCAGACAAATCGCCTTTTGACCGTGAAACAGATGTGGATGTGATTTTCTTTGATCCAGATGTTTCTTATGAGGAAACAGTATCCCTAGAGAAAAAGCTGAGAGAAGATTTTCCTCAGTATCAGTGGGAGTTGAAAAATCAGGTCTATATGCATCTGCACAGTCCCCACACTGCGCCTTACACGAGTTCTCGTGATGCCATGAGTAAGTATCCCGAACGCTGTACGGCGATAGGACTCCGCTTGCATGCCGACGCAACTTTAGAGCTCTTTGCGCCTTATGGTTTAGAGGATATTTTGAATTTTCAGGTATCCCCAACTCCTCATTTCTTAGAGAATGAGGACCGAATGGAACTCTATCAAACACGGCTATCCAAGAAAAAGTGGCAAGAAAAATGGAAAAATCTAACTTTTTCAAAAAACTTAAGAAAAATTTAAGTTAGGGGCGGTATACTAGGTTCATAAGTTAAGAGAAACTTAACTTAAACTCCTAAAACTTTTTCATAATAATCTCCCTATAAAACTAAGTCGCCCAATCAGGCGGCTTATTTTTTGTCCGTACGGAGAGCTAATAACTTAGCAATAGAAGAAAATAGGGAAATATGGTATAATGAAACGATAGATTTTTGAATAGGAATAAGAACATGTTTGGATTTTTTAAGAAAGATAAAGCTGTAGAAGTTGAGGTTCCAACACAGGTTCCTGCTCATATTGGCATCATCATGGATGGGAATGGTCGCTGGGCTAAAAAACGGATGCAACCACGGGTTTTTGGTCATAAGGCGGGGATGGAAGCCCTTCAAAAGGTAACCAAGGCAGCTAACAAGATGGGAGTTAAGGTCATCACGGTTTATGCCTTTTCAACGGAAAATTGGACGCGCCCAGATCAAGAAGTCAAGTTTATCATGAACTTGCCAGTCGAGTTTTATGATAACTATGTCCCTGAATTGCACGCAAATAACGTTAAGATTCAGATGATTGGGGAGACAGACCGTCTGCCTAAGCCGACTTTTGAAGCTTTGAAAAAAGCAGAGGAATTGACCAAGAACAATACGGGCTTAATTCTCAATTTTGCCCTCAATTATGGTGGTCGTGCTGAAATTACGCAGGCTCTTAAGGTCTTGGCTCAGGAAGTTCTAGATGCTAAAATCAACCCTGGTGACATCACAGAAGATATGATTGGGGACTATCTTTTCACGCAACATTTGCCAAAGGATTTACGAGATCCTGATTTGATTATCCGTACGAGCGGTGAGTTGCGTTTGAGTAATTTCCTGCCATGGCAAGCAGCCTATAGTGAGCTTTATTTTACGGATACCTTGTGGCCTGATTTTGATGAAGCTGCCTTGCAGGAAGCTATTGCTGCTTTTAATCATCGCAATCGCCGTTTTGGAGGAGTTTAGGAGAAGATATGACCAAGGATTTACAAAAGAGAACATTGTTTGCGGTATTGGCCCTGGCGATTTTCCTTCCAGTCTTGTTTGCAGGAGGGCTCTTGTTGCAGATAGGGATTGGCTTGTTAGCGATGCTAGGCGTCCATGAACTCTTACACATGAAGGGACTAAAGACTATGACCATTGAGGGTGCTTTGACTCTCTTTGCGACTTTTGCCCTCACAGTCCCTTTAGAAAACTACCTAACTTTTTTGCCTGTTGATGGGAATGTGGTTGCCTACAGTGTTTTGATTACGATTATGCTAGGAACGACCGTTTTCAGTAAAAGCTATACCATTGAAGATGCAGTTTTCCCGATTGCGATGAGCTTTTATGTTGGTTTTGGTTTTAATGCTTTACTAGATGCTCGGGTGGCAGGTTTTGATAAGGTACTTTTGGCCCTCTTTATCGTTTGGGCAACAGATAGCGCAGCCTACCTGACAGGGATGAATTTTGGTAAACATAAGCTAGCTCCGAGAGTTTCTCCTAATAAGAGTATTGAGGGCTTTGTCGGGGGCATTCTAGGTGCGGTACTGATAACATTGATTTTCATGTTAGTGGACAGCACAGTTGCTCTTCCTTATGGGATTTATAGAATGAGCCTCTTTGCAGCCTTCTTCAGTGTGGCAGGTCAGTTTGGTGACTTGATTGAGAGTGCCATGAAACGCCATTTCGGTGTCAAGGATTCTGGAAAATTTATCCCTGGACATGGCGGTGTGTTGGATCGCTTTGACAGCATGCTGATTGTGTTTCCAATGATGCACTTATTTGGCCTGTTTTAAAGAAAGGAATATTGAATGATTGGATTGCTAACCTTTATCCTCGTTTTTGGGATTATTGTGGTGGTGCATGAGTTTGGACATTTTTATTTTGCCAAGAAATCAGGCATTTTAGTTCGTGAATTTGCTATTGGTATGGGCCCCAAGATTTTTGCCCATATCGGTAAGGACGGAACTGCTTATACCATTCGGATCCTTCCTTTAGGAGGGTATGTTCGTATGGCTGGTTGGGGTGATGATGCGACAGAGATCAAGACAGGAACTCCGGTCAGTTTAACACTTGCTGATGATGGTAAGGTCAAACGGATCAACCTCTCAGGGAAGAAACTGGATCAAACAGCTCTCCCTATGCAGGTAACCCAGTTTGACTTTGAAGACAAGCTCTTCATTAAAGGCTTGGTTTTGGAAGAAGAAAAGACCTTTGTTGTTGATCACGATGCAACAGTTGTTGAGGCAGATGGTACCGAAGTGCGCATCGCTCCTCTGGATGTACAGTATCAAAATGCTTCTATCTGGGGGAAGCTCATCACCAACTTTGCAGGTCCTATGAATAACTTTATCTTAGGTGTTGTTGTTTTTTGGATCTTGATCTTTTTGCAGGGCGGTGTTAGAGATACTCAGACCAATCTCTTTCATGTCATGCCAGAGGGAGCTTTGGCTAAGGTGGGTGTGGCTGAAACCGCCCAAATTACCAAGGTCGGCTCTCACGAAGTTAAGAATTGGCAAGATTTGACCCAGGCTGTGGAAGCAGATACCAAGGACAAGACTGCCCCGACCTTGGATGTGACCATTTCTGAAAATGGTAGCGAAAAACAAGTTACTGTGACTCCAGAAGAGAATCAAGGACGCTATATTCTTGGGGTTCAACCGGGGATCAAGTCAGACTTTCTATCCATGTTTGTTGGTGGATTTACAACCGCTGCTGACTCAGGGCTCCGTATCCTGTCGGCTCTGAAAAACTTGATTTTCCATCCAGATTTGAACAAGCTCGGTGGTCCCGTTGCCATTTTTAAGGCAAGTAGCGATGCTGCTAAAAATGGAATTGAGAATGTCCTCTACTTCCTAGCTATGATTTCCATCAATATCGGGATTTTTAATTTGATTCCGATCCCGGCTTTGGATGGTGGAAAGATTGTGCTCAATATCCTAGAGGCTATCCGCCGGAAACCCCTTAAACAAGAAATTGAAACCTATGTCACCATGGCTGGTGTAGTTATCATGGTTGTCTTGATGATAGCTGTTACCTGGAATGACATTATGCGACTCTTCTTTTAGATAATCGAGGAATATTATGAAACAAAGTAAAATGCTAATCCCAACGCTTCGCGAAATGCCAAGCGATGCTCAAGTTATTAGCCACGCCCTTATGTTGCGTGCTGGTTATGTTCGTCAAGTTTCTGCAGGAGTTTATTCTTACCTACCACTTGCTAACCGTGTGATTGAAAAGGCTAAGAACATCATGCGTCAAGAATTTGATAAGATTGGTGCGGTGGAGATGTTGGCTCCTGCCCTTCTCAGTGCTGATCTTTGGCGTGAATCAGGTCGTTATGAAACCTATGGTGAAGACCTTTATAAACTGAAAAACCGTGAAAAGTCAGACTTTATCCTAGGTCCGACACACGAAGAAACTTTTACAGCTATTGTTCGTGACTCTGTGAAATCATACAAGCAATTGCCACTCAACCTTTACCAAATCCAACCTAAATACCGTGATGAAAAACGTCCACGTAACGGACTTCTCCGTACGCGTGAATTTATCATGAAAGACGGCTATAGTTTCCATGCTAATTACGATAGTTTGGCTGTGACCTATGATGAATACAAGGCTGCCTATGAACGAATCTTCACTCGTAGTGGTTTAGACTTTAAAGCCATCATCGGTGACGGTGGAGCCATGGGTGGTAAGGATAGCCAAGAATTTATGGCCATTACACCTGCTCGTACAGACCTTGACCGCTGGGTTGTCTTGGACAAGTCAGTTGCCTCATTTGATGAAATTCCTGCAGAAGTGCAAGAAGAAATCAAGGCAGAATTGCTCAAATGGATGGTTTCTGGTGAAGATACCATTGCTTACTCAAGTGAGTCTAGCTATGCGGCTAACTTGGAAATGGCAACAAACGAGTACAAACCAAGCAACCGTGTTGTTACCGAAGAAGAAGTGACTCGAGTGGAAACTCCAGGTGTTAAATCCATCGATGAAGTGGCAGCCTTCCTTAACGTTCCAGAAGAGCAAACCATCAAAACTCTCTTCTACATGGCAGACGGTGAGCTTGTTGCAGCCCTTCTAGTTGGAAATGACCAACTCAATGAAGTCAAGTTGAAAAATCACTTGGGTGCAGATTTCTTTGACGTTGCTAGCGAGGAAGAAGTTGCAAGTGTCGTCCCAGCAGGCTTTGGTTCACTAGGACCAGTTGGTTTGCCAGAAAACGTGAAAATCATTGCTGACCGCAAGGTGCAAGATATTCGCAATGCTGTTGTGGGTGCCAACCAAGATGGCTACCACTTGACGGGTGTGAACCCAGGTCGTGATTTTACTGCAGAATACGTGGATATCCGCGAAGTTCGTGAGGGTGAAATTTCACCGGACGGACAAGGTGTTCTAAACTTCGCGCGTGGTATCGAGATCGGTCATATTTTCAAACTCGGAACTCGCTACTCAGCAAGCATGGGTGCAGATGTTTTGGATGAAAATGGTCGTGCTGTGCCAATCATCATGGGTTGTTACGGTATCGGTGTCAGCCGTCTCCTCTCAGCAGTTATGGAGCAACACGCTCGCCTCTTTGTCAATAAAACACCAAAAGGTGAATACCGTTACGCTTGGGGAGTTAACTTCCCTAAAGAATTGGCACCATTTGATGTGCATTTGATTACTGTCAATGTCAAGGACGAAGAAGCGCAAGCCTTGACAGAAAAGCTTGAAGCAAGCTTGATGGGAGCTGGTTACGAAGTCTTGACAGATGACCGTAACGAACGTGTCGGTGTTAAATTCAGCGATAGCGACTTGATTGGTCTTCCAATCCGTATCACTGTTGGGAAAAAAGCAGCCGATGGCATCGTAGAGGTTAAGATCAAGGCAACTGGGGACACAATTGAAGTTCACGCAGATAACTTGCTTGAAACGCTTGAAATCCTAAGCAAGAAATAAAAACTTTAATCAGAAGAAAAACAAGGCAAAAATGTAACTAGTTTTTACCTTGTTTTTTCTATATAATGGGAAAAATGAGTAAACGAAGAGGTAAAGCTATGCTAAAATTTCCAAAGGATTTTGTTTGGGGTTCCTCCACTTCTGGACCACAGACAGAAGGACGAGTGCTTGGTGATGGTAAAGGAGATAATCTCTGGGATTATTGGTATCAAGTAGAGCCAAACCGCTACTACAATGGGATTGGACCTGACAAAACATCGACCTTCTATGAAAACTGGGAGAAGGATATTGAGCTTTTGGTAGAAACAGGTCATACAGCCTTTCGAACTTCTATCCAGTGGTCTCGTATTTTCCCGCAAGGTCGTGGAGAAGTCAATCCTCAAGGGGTGACTTTCTACCGTCAGGTTTTTGAAGCTATTAAGGTCAAAGGGATTCGTCTCTTAGTCAATCTCTATCACTTCGACCTGCCTTTTGCCCTCCAAGAAGACGGCGACGGTTGGGAAAATAAGGCAACTGTCAAGGCTTATGAAGACTATGCTCGTTTTTGTTTTGAGACTTACGGTGACTTGGTAGACCAATGGATTACCTTCAATGAACCCATCGTCCCTGTAGAGTTTGGCTATTTCTATGATGCTCACTATCCTCACAAGGTAGATGCCAAAGCGGCGGTTAAGGTTGCCTATCACACACAACTGGCTAGTAGTCTTGCGGTTAAGGCCTGTCATGAAGTTTTGCCTGATTCCAAGATTGGGATTGTCCTCAACTTGACACCAGCCTATCCACGTAGCCAGCATCCCGCAGATGTCAAGGCTGCTCGCATTGCGGATCTCTTCCAAGCTCAATCTTTCCTAGATCCATCTGTCTTGGGAGATTATCCAGAAGAGTTAGTAGAGATTTTAGCAGATCATGATTTGCTACCAGAGTACACTGTTGAAGAGTTAGAACTCATTCGCGAGAATACAGTTGATTTCCTTGGAGTGAACTACTATCAACCTTTGCGTGTTATGGCACCTCGTTTTGCTAAGCATCCTGATAGTCCGCTTTTGCCAGAGCATTTCTACGAACCTTACGTCATGCCGGGCCGTAAAATCAATCCTCACCGAGGTTGGGAAATCTATGAGCAAGGGATTTATGATATTGCCCAAAATATCAAGGAAAATTATGGTAATATTGAGTGGATGTTGACAGAGAATGGCATGGGTGTTGAAGGGGAAGACAAGTTCCGTGAGAATGGCATGATTCAGGACGACTATCGTATTGACTTTGTCAAAGGACATCTGCGTGAACTGCACCGTGCTATTGAAGACGGAGCCAACTGTAAGGGTTACTTGATTTGGACCTTTATCGACTGTTGGTCATGGCTCAATAGCTATAAAAACCGCTATGGTTTGGTTGAGCTTGACTTGGAAACACAAGAACGCCGTCTGAAGAAATCAGGCCACTGGTTTAAGGAACTCAGCGACCATAATGGATTTTAAGAATAAAAAGAGTGAGATGGTTTTCATCTCACTTTTTATTACAATATCATCACCAAAGTCCCAATCGTAATCAGGATACAACCAATAATTGTTTTAAACGTCAGGATATCCTGTAGAAAGAAAAAGGCTAGAACGAGGGTAAGGACGAGACTGAATTTATCGACAGCAGATACCTCAGTCGCCTTGCCCATCTGTAGTGCCTTATAGTAGCAGAGCCAGGAGGCGCCAGTGGCCAAGCCAGATAAGATGAGAAAGAGCCAACTTTTTCTACTGATGTTGACAATTTCGGTCTGACTATTGGTCAAGAAAACCATGGCCCAGGCCATAAGAATGACGACGACCGTACGAATAGCAGTTGCTAGATTGGATGGAACTCCCTCAATCCCAATCTTAGCTAAAATTGACGTTAGGGCAGCAAAGATAGCAGATAAAAGTGCGAAGAAAAACCACATGGCAAATACCTCCTCTTTTTATTATAAGTAATTGATGCTGACTTGTCAGGTATCAAGTGAAATCTTGATAAAACACCAGATAGAAAAACTATACCAATTTTTATCCTTGACAAGTGAGAAAAACAAGTATATACTGTTTTTGCTGATTCTGTAAAAGGGAAATCAGACTATACCAATTTAAGGAGAAAGCACAGCTGGTCTGTGTCGTATATACTATGTGTGGAATTGTTGGTGTTGTTGGAAACACAAATGCAACTGATATTTTGATTCAAGGGCTTGAAAAGCTCGAATACCGTGGTTATGATTCTGCGGGGATTTTTGTCCTAGGTGGTGCTGAAAATCACCTGGTCAAGGCTGTCGGTCGTATCGCAGAATTGTCTGCTAAAACTACTGGTGTTGAGGGAACAACTGGTATCGGTCATACGCGTTGGGCGACTCACGGGAAACCAACGGAAGACAATGCTCACCCACATCGCTCTGAGACTGGACGTTTTGTCTTGGTGCACAATGGAGTGATTGAAAACTACCTTGAAATCAAGGAAGAATACCTTGCAGGTCACCACTTCAAGGGGCAAACAGATACAGAAATCGCTGTTCACTTGATTGGGAAATTTGCAGAAGAAGATGGTCTCTCAGTTCTTGAAGCCTTCAAAAAAGCTCTTCACATCATCCGTGGTTCTTATGCCTTTGCCTTGGTTGACTCGCAAGATCCTGAAGTCATCTACGTGGCTAAGAATAAATCACCACTTTTGATTGGTCTTGGAGATGGCTACAACATGGTCTGCTCAGATGCCATGGCCATGATTCGTGAAACCAACCAATACATGGAAATCCATGACCAAGAGTTGGTAATCGTCAAGGCTGATAGTGTCGAAGTTCAAGATTATGATGGCAATCGCCGTGAGCGCGCTAGCTACACTGCGGAACTTGACTTGTCTGATATCGGTAAGGGGACTTATCCTTACTACATGCTCAAGGAAATTGATGAGCAACCAACGGTTATGCGTAAACTCATCCAAGCATACACAGATGAGGCTGGTCAAGTAGTCGTTGACCCAGCTATCATCAAGGCTATTCAAGACGCAGACCGTATCTACATCCTTGCAGCTGGGACATCTTACCACGCAGGATTTGCTTCTAAGAAAATGCTGGAAGAATTGACGGATACACCAGTTGAACTTGGAATCTCTTCTGAGTGGGGCTATGGTATGCCACTTCTCAGCAAGAAACCACTCTTCATCTTTATCAGTCAGTCTGGTGAAACAGCTGACAGCCGTCAGGTTTTGGTCAAGGCCAATGAAATGGGGATTCCGAGCTTGACAGTGACAAACGTTCCTGGTTCAACTCTTTCACGTGAAGCCAACCATACTATGTTGCTTCATGCAGGTCCTGAAATTGCCGTAGCATCAACCAAGGCCTACACAGCACAAATCGCAGCCCTTGCCTTCTTGGCAAAAGCAGTCGGAGAAGCAAACGGCAATGCTAAAGCGCAAGCCTTTGACTTGGTTCATGAGTTGTCAATCGTAGCTCAGTCTATCGAATCAACTCTTTCTGAGAAAGAAACAATTGATGCTAAAGTTCGTGAGCTTCTTGAAACCACTCGCAACGCTTTTTACATCGGACGTGGTCAAGATTACTATGTAGCCATGGAAGCCAGTCTCAAACTCAAAGAGATTTCTTACATCCAGTGTGAAGGCTTTGCGGCAGGAGAACTCAAGCACGGAACCATTGCCTTGATTGAAGAAGGAACGCCAGTCTTAGCCCTCTTGTCAGATCCAGTTCTTGCCAACCATACTCGTGGAAATATCCAGGAGGTCGCAGCCCGTGGTGCTAAGGTTCTTACTATCGCAGAAGAAAATGTTGCTAAAGAGACAGACGATATCGTTCTGACGACCGTCCATCCTTACCTCTCACCAATCTCAATGGTCGTGCCAACGCAATTGGTTGCCTACTTCGCAACGCTCCACCGTGGCCTTGATGTGGACAAACCACGTAACCTTGCCAAGTCAGTAACAGTAGAATAAGCTAAGAAAGTCTAGTTAATCTAGACTTTTTTGCTCTCTCTTGGTATACTTGAGTGAGGAATATTTTTGCTCGGCTCTAATTTTTTATAAGGAGAAGAAAATGAAGAAGAAAAAAAATATTATTGCTATGCTGGTTGGTATCGTCTTGTCTAGTTCTTTCTTGATACGTACGGTCTTGATCCATCAGCAGAGACAAGCGAAAAAGCAAAACCTGGAACGGATTGCTGCGGTGCAAGAGACGGTTCAGTCTCAAGATCAAAAGAAAGCTGAAGAGCAGAAAGAACACTTTAAAAAGGCGTTTGATGGTATGGATAAAACTTCCATTCTAATGAAAAACTATGATAGCCATACACCGATTAATGGGGACTACAGTTTTGGTACCAAGGATGGAGTACACTACCTAGTAGAATTAAAAACAGGGAATAAAGTAGCTCTGGAAGGTGTGGACAAGGCCTTTCCTTTGTCTGTCAAAAACGAGGACACAAATAGTACGGAGCTTGCCCTGGTTGTCCGTAAAGACCAAGCCTGGTACATGATTGATACAAAGGGTGAGACGATTTACACTTTTGAACAAACAGAATTGACAGAAAACTCGAAGTTGACTTTGAAAGACAATAAACTACAGGTAGAATAAACTAAGAAAGTCTAGTTCATCTAGACTTTTTCTAATGAGCAAATTCATTGAAAATAAAACTAATTAGTGATAAAATACCCTAAAACTAAAAGAGATAGCGAGGAAATAGGATGGTAGAATTAGGAATTTCAACATTTGGTGAAACAACTGCTCTGGAAGCGACCGGGCAGATTTATAGTCATGATGAACGCATTCGTCAGTTGGTGGCAGAGATAGAGCTGGCTGATAAGGTTGGCTTGGATGTGTACGGGATTGGGGAGCATCATCGGGAGGACTTTGCGGTATCGGCGCCAGAGATTGTTCTGGCAGCTGGGGCAGTCAATACCAAGAAGATTCGTTTGACCAGTGCAGTCAGCATTCTCTCGAGTATGGATCCGATTCGCTTGTTCCAACAATATGCCACCATCGATGCGGTGTCAAATGGACGGGCAGAGATTATGACAGGGCGTGGTTCATTCACCGAGTCTTTCCCACTGTTTGGCTATGACTTGAAAGACTATGAAGCTCTCTTTGATGAAAAGTTAGAATTGCTTCAGCTGGCAAATGAAAGCACCAAAGTGAACTGGCAGGGGCAATTGACTCAAAGCATTGCTGGAAAAGAAGTTTATCCCCGTCCAGTTCAGGGGAAATTGCCATTGTGGGTGGCGACAGGTGGTCATGTAGAGTCAACAGTGAAGATTGCTCGGGCGGGGCTGCCGATTGTCTATGCTATTATTGGTGGCAATCCGCGTTATTTTAAAAAGCTGATTCAAGCTTATCGTGAGATTGGAAGGGATGCCGGTCATGCTGAAAAAGACCTGAAAGTGGGCGCTCATTCTTGGGGCTGGATTGCTGAAGATGGCGAGCAGGCGGTGAAAGATTATTTCCATCCGACCAAGCAAGTGGTGGATGCGATTTCCAAGGACCGTCCACACTGGCAGGAGTTGACCTATGAGCAATATTTGGAGCAAGTTGGTCCAAATGGTGCCATGTTTGTGGGAAATCCTGATCAGGTCGCAGAAAAATTGATTCGCATGATTGAGGATTTAGACTTGGACCGCTTTATGCTCCATCTACCGCTTGGTTCCATGCCTCATGAACAAGTTCTGAGAGCTATTGAACTCTTCGGCACACAAGTTGCACCAAAAGTCCGGGCTTACTTTGCCATGAAAGAGGGGGTATAAAAAAATTCAATCGGTTGAGTCGATTGGTTAGGAACACCCATGGATTCAGCAACAGGTGGAAGTGGTACAAGGGGTAGAGCATACTATCTAGTAGAATATATACTGGTGTATACCAAGCACAAGATAAAAAAGCAAAAAAGGCGATTATCCAAGCGGAAATCGCCTTTTTAATATTCTCGCAAATACGATATCTTGTGGTTGGTGTAAACTGGTATATAGTTCCCTTATTTTATTTATCAAAGCCTTGTAAGTTTTTTTGGCGCTCTTCAGTTTGACCTTTGGCATCCAATTTATTACCATTGTAAACAGTGCTTTCCCATGATCCGTACATTGGGTTAGGGAAAATGATGAATTTCTCACCAAACTCTTTTTGTAATTCCTCTAATTTTTGGTCGCGCTCAGTTTCAGAGGTCTTTGAAAACTCTGCAAAGTCCACAAGATTGTCTCCTAGTAGCATGACTAAGTTGGTTTTTTCTTGGACTGCTTGTCTACGACCTTCTTTAGATTTGACGCCTTTTTCTAAGAACATGAGATGATCGCGGCTTTGTACAGGAATCCCTTCGTTTTCTAGGTTTTTGATCGTATCATCTACCTGGTCTATCGTGCGGTCAGATACATAGTAAATTTGGACACCGTTTTGGTCTGCAAATTGGAGAAAGTCTTTAGCACCTGGTACAGCTTTGGCTGCGGCTTTTTTTACCCAGACATCCCAGTTTTCTGGGGTAAATGCTGTTCCATCTTTGACATTTTGCGCTTGATAAGGGCTATTGTCTAATACGGTTTCGTCTAAGTCCAAAACGATAGAGTAGGGTTTATCTGTCTGTGTTTTTAGTAGTTCTTTCAAACGATTAGTAGCAACATTGTAACCTTGTAGATAGAGCGCCTTGGTTTCAGCTGCTTTTTGATACCAAAGAGTTGACATAGTATTTTCTCTTGAACGCAACTGATCATAGGTCATGGTAACCATCTTATCAGATGTACTGCTTTGTGTTGTCTGTGAATTTGCCGAATTTGTGCCACAGCCAGTCAGTAAAATGACGGAAGCAAGTGTAGAAGCAATTGTAATGGTAACTTTGGATATTTTCATAATCCCACCTCCTAATAATAGTCTATTAATATTGTAGCGTTTTCACGGGATTTGTGCAAGGAAATATCGAGAGAAAATAAATTTTCAGTAGTAATTTGGTATTAGGATAAAATTATGTACTTAATTTGGGAATGAAGATGGATATAAAATTTTCCAATCGGCTTGATAGAAAATCTATATCAGCTTCTTTTTGAAAAATAGATAAAAATAAAGTGAATCTTTGAAAGGCTAGTAACATCAAGCTTTTCAGGGATTTTTTTCTTTATAGATATAAAAAATTCCAATGGGGTTGATAGTCAATATATATTGGGAAAAGGGGAAAAGGAGTGGTAAGATGGTTTCAATCCAAATGGAAGGAGAAAGGTATGGCAAGTAAAAGAGATCTAGTCTTTAGAGCGATTCGAGGCGATGAAGTGGAAAGAGTTCCTGTGGGATTTTGGTTTCATTTTGTAACACTCGAAGAAAAGGGACAGGGATTAAATAATCCACGTATCTTTCAAAAAAGTGTTGATGGGCATCGCAACTATGTGGAAAGGATTCGCCCTGATTTTGTCAAAATTATGAGCGACGGTTTTTTCCTTTATCCAAGTAATGTCTATAATCCTAAGATTGCAAGCATTCAGGAGCTGACTTCTATTGAGTCGATTGGTGAGGAACACCCATGGATTCAGCAACAGGTGGAAGTGGTACAAGCGATTCGAGAGACCTTTACCGAAGAGATTGCTTCTTTCTACAATATCTTTTCGCCGATCTCCTACCTCAAGCGCTGGTTCCGTACAGAAACTTCTCGAGGAGATAGGGAAGTGGCTGATCTATTGCTTGAAAATCCTGAGCAGTTCAGAGCGATTCTAGATGTGATTGCAGGAGATATTGCTATTCTAACTCAGAAAATCATCCAGCAAGGTGGAGTGGATGGGATTTATCTCAGCACCCAGGAAATTCAAGATGAGCGCATCACACCAGCACTCTATCAAACCTATATCGAACCGAGCAATATAGCAGTTTTGGAGGCAGCCAATCAGGTTGGTGGGACCAATATCCTCCATATCTGTGGATTTGAAGGTGCGAGCAATGATGTGACGATATTTAAGGATTATCCAGCGCAAGTTGTCAACTGGGCGACCCACCATGAGGATGTTAGTTTGACACAGGGTCAGGAGTTGTTCCCAGGCAAGGCCGTTTTAGGTGGATTTGAAAATGGCAAGAAAAGCCTGCTTTATCAAGGTTCCAAGGCGGAATTGCAAGATGAAACAAGACGGTTGCTGGCTGAAGCGGGTCGTAAAGGCGTTCTTCTGGGAGCTGACTGTACTGTTCCAGATGACTTTGACTTAGAGAGGTTGGACTGGATTCGGCAGGCAGCTGTTCTCTAAAAGGAGGAGCTATGAAAAGTAAAAGATGGGGCATCTTCATTGCAGTTGTCGGTTTGCTGGCCTTGGTTGCCATAAGCGTCGTAAAAAATGGCCACTGCAAAAATGGAGAGAGATGTCGTGGAGTTCAGGATTTTTCCAAGTCCAGTCTCCCCTTTCTACGCTCGAATGATATCGCAAGCAGTTTATTAGTTGAAAAAGTAAGAAATGGAGAATAAGAATGTCAGAAAAAAGAGAATGGGTTTTAAAAGCATTTAAAGGTGAAAAGGTTGATCGTGTGCCAGTAGGCTTTTGGCACCATTTCACATCCGAAGACGAATGGCTACAAGGATTCTCAAATCCAGCCATTATCGAAAAGAATATTGAGGGCCATAAGCGCTTTATCCGAGAAGTTCAGCCAGACTTTATCAAACTCATGAGTGATGGCTACTTTGCTTATCCAAATCCAGCGATTGCCAAAGGAAAATCACTTCAAGAATTGGCGACCATTCAACCACTCGGGCCAGATCACGCTTGGATAAAAGAGCAGGTGGACTTGGTTCAGAAAATCAAGCAAGAGTTCACAGAAGATATCGTTGCGATTTATAATATTTTTGCTCCTGTGACCTATCTCAAGTGGCTACTAGGGGAAGTGTCTGGCGGAGATGATCTCATTGCAGACTTTCTGGTGGAAGATCCTGAAGCTCTGAAGAAGGTGTTGGATGTGATTGCAGAGGATATTGCGAGTCTCAGTCGAGCTGTCATCGAAGAGGCTGGTGCTGATGGGATCTACCTCAGCGTGCAAAGTATCCAAGATCAACGAGTGTCGGCAGCAGAGTATCAAGCCGTCATTGCACCTAGCGAGATAACGGTTCTGGAAGCAGCTAGTGCTGTTGGTGGTGTCACTGTTCTTCATATCTGTGGCTACGAGGGAGCGCGAAATGATATTCACCTTTTTGCAGACTATCCTGCCCAAGTCTTTAACTGGGCTGTAGGACCGGAGGGAATCACTCTCAAGGAAGGTCGTGAGATTTTCAAGGGACGTACGGTTCTTGGAGGATTTGAAAATGGCAAGACGGGCTTGCTGTATACTGGTAGCAAGGATGCCGTTCAGGCTGAGGCAAAGAAACTAGTTGCAGAAGCTGGGGAACAGGGCTTGGTACTTGGGGCGGATTGTACCATTCCAAGTGATATCGCAGTTGAACGTATCCAGTGGGTTAGAGAAGCGCTTGAAAACTAAAGGAGAAAAAGATGAGTAAAAAAGCATGGATTATCGGTGGTGTAGCAGTGGTTGCAGTAATTGGGGCAACGATTATCGGGAGAAGTTTAGCTGGTGCTCCAGCCAAGGAGGGAGAAACGGCTTCGTCTGCTGAAGTCATAACCTTGAAGGTTGCCCATACACAAAACTACGTACCTTATGACTTTGTCAATGAAAAAGGGGAATCAGATGGTTATGAAGTAGCTGTTTTGAAGGCTGTTGATGAGAAGTTGGCAAACTATCAATTTGAATATACGGGTACCAGTGATGACGACCTCTTGATTGGTCTGGAATCAGGCAAGTATGACATCGGAACCAAGGGAGCTTGGTACACAGATGAACGAGCTAAAAAGTTTGTCATTCCATCTGAACCAGTCGGAGCGAGCATCATCGGATTTACTGTCAGAAAAGAAGATGAACAGAAATACAAAACCATTGATGACTTTGCTAAGAATAAAGGGAAATTGGTTCCCATCTCTCCACAGAATGCTCAATGGAATGTTATCACCAGCTACAATGAAAAACATCAGGATGCACCGATTGAGTTGACAGCAGCTGAATCCTTTAAAGTGGCAGATGCCTATGCCTGGGTCTTAGAAGGACGTTATGACGCCTTCTTTGATATCAAACTGTCCTTTGAAAAAGCAGTTACTGCAGAAGATGGCCCTTACCATCAATATGCAGATAAACTCAGCTGGTTCCCATATAAAGGAATTCCAACTTATCCCTTGATTCACCGTGATGAAAAGGGTGAGAAATTCGCTAAAGAATACGAAAAAGCAATCAAAGAGTTGAAAGAAGATGGCACGCTTGCTAAGCTATCTCAGCAATACTTTAAAGAAGATGTCTTTAGTTACGTAGACAAAGACTAGACCAGAAATTCCAAGACTAGAAAGGGTTTTGCATGGTTTCTTATGATTTTTCCAAGGTCTTTCAGTTTTTGCCGACCTTATGGCAGGCACTTCCTATGACCTTGTCCATTCTCTTTTTTACCACTCTTCTTGGTTCCCTTTTTGGAGGTCTCTTGGCCTGGGCGCAAGTAGGAGAAGACAAGAGTTTTGCAGCGATTTCCAAAGGCTATATCTTTACCCTTCGTTGTACACCGCCGATTGTCTTGCTTTTTCTAGTCTTTTATGGCTTGCCAGAATTTCTGAAATGGTGGCTTGGTTTGGATATCAACAACTGGTCTAAAACTATTTTTGTTCTCTTGACGATGATTCTCTTGTTTGCGGCTATTGTTGCCGAGGTTTTCAAGGCGGCCTATCAAGCTATTCCAAAGGGGCAGACAGAGGCCGGGCTTAGTATTGGTTTGACTCCAAGTCAGACTTTTTGGAGAATCATTTTTCCCCAAGCTTTTCAAGTTGCTCTTCCCAACATAACGACCGCTATTCTCAATCTCATGCGGGATGCTGCCTTGGCCTATACGATTGGTTTTGTTGATGTCATGGGGGCGGGGAATCTCTTGATCAGTCGCAATTTAGGAAACTACTCTCTGGAAACCTATACGGCAGTTGCGCTTCTTTACTGGGGGATTGCCTTGGTTATTTCTAGCTTGAGTCGTTTGCTTGAGAAGTCTTTGGAAACAAAAGGGAGGTAAGAAATGGATATAGACTATATTGTAAAGACCTTTCTGGAGACCTTGAAGGGTGTGCCAATCACCTTGATTATCATGATTGTGGCTATGGTCTTAAGCTTTTTACCGGCTCTATTTTTAGCCTTGGGGCAGATCTATAAGGTTCGAGGGGTGAGGAGTTTTTCTCTGCTCTATCTGGCGTTTATCCGAGCGACTCCACCGATTTTATTGATTCTCTTCTTTTATAGTTTGTTTCCAAGCCTGCTGAATCAATTTCTCAAAAGCATAGGAAGTGACTTTGATATTTTCAAGCTTGATCCTCTCTATTATGCCTTTATCATTTATAGTTTGATGACAGTCGGGAGTTTATCGGAGATTTTGCGTTCAGCGATCTTGACGGTGGACAAGGGACAATTAGAGGCGGCGTATGCGATTGGGCTGACTACGACCCAGGCCTATCTAAGGATTGTTTTTCCTCAAGCCTTGCGCTCAGCCTTGCCTAACTTGGCCAATCTGGTGATCAATATCGTCAAAGGGACCTCCCTGGTCTTTGTTATGACCATCAAGGATATCACCGCTATTGCTCGTGTAGAAGCGTCCTACGGTTACCAGTATTTTGAGTCTTATTTTGTGATCTTTTTGCAGTATATTTTGATCTGTGGTTTGATTCAGTGGGGCTTTTCTGTATTAGAAAAAGGCTATGTGAAAAAAGAAAAGAGAGCGAAAGCATCTAGCGCGCGTTTTGTATAGGAGGACAGGATGTTACAAGTAGAACATATCGCAAAAACATTTGGTGAGAGACAGGTCCTGGAGGATGTCAATCTCCAGGTCAACCAAGGGGATGTCGTCGTTATCTTAGGACCATCAGGTTCGGGGAAAACGACCTTTCTCCGTTGTCTCAACCACTTAGAAAAAGCTGACAGTGGCCGTTTGACCTTGGCAGGAAAGACCTATGACTTAGCCAAATTAAGCAAGAAAGACATTCTAGAAATTCGCCAAAAAACAGCCTTTGTTTTCCAGCACTACAATCTCTTTGCAAATAAAACTGCTCTGGAAAATATTCTAGAAGGTCTAATCGTAGCTCGTAAAGTTCCCAAGGAAGAAGCACTTAAACGTGCAGAATCTGCCTTGGAAAAAGTTGGTTTACTGGCCTACAAAGACTACTACCCTTCTCAGCTATCTGGAGGGCAACAACAACGAATAGGAATTGCGCGTGCCATTGCCGTCAAGCCCGAGGTCATTTTGCTAGATGAACCAACATCGGCACTAGACCCTGAGTTGGTTGGAGATGTTTTGGATGTTCTGAAACAGTTGGCGGGAGAAGGTGTGACCATGGTGGTTGTCACGCATGAGATGGGATTTGCTAGAGATGTTGCAAACCACGTTATTTTCATGGATGGAGGCCGTATCGTAGAGGAGAACAATCCACATGATTTCTTTAGTCGTCCACAAGAAGAACGAACCAAGCAGTTCCTGGCTCGTATCTTATCAGACGCTAGCTATAGTGTAGAATATATGATTTGATAG
>CAUSQY010000020.1:0-24276 GCA_963533645.1 uncultured Streptococcus sp.
GTTGGTTCCCCTTCCACTGGACCTTCTATCTCCAGCTCATTCCAGAGTTTGCGATCGTCTACCTCATCATCTGGGTTATTCTCTATAAAAGAGAAGCAAAAAAAGTGGACCACATCAATCAACTTTTGGCCCATAAAAAGTAATAGAGAAAATCCCACTCACAAACACATGAGTGGGGTCCTTTTTATAATTTTTGTTTGAACCCAACTAAGACATTCATAGCCTGCATAGGTGTCATGTTGTACACATCCAGTTGAGCTAATTCGGCTAGGATAGGATGCTCTTCAGGCGCATCAAAGAGTGACATCTGCTCTGTGACAGGACTTGTTTGCCTCATCAGACTTGGACTTTCTCCCCCTTGACTCTCCAGTTGTGTCAAAATCTTATCCGCCCTTGCTAAAAGTTCTCCTGGTAAACCAGCAATCTTAGCAACATGGATACCATAGGATTTGTCAGCTGGTCCTGGTTCAATCTTGTGAAGGAAGGTGACCTGCCCATCCTGCTCCAAGGTTGCCACATGAACATTGACCAAGTGTTCCAAGCTAGACTCCAGACTGGTCAACTCATGGTAGTGGGTCGCAAAAAGGGTTTTGGCTCCGATATGCTCATGGATGTATTCGATGATGGACTGGGCAAGAGCCATCCCGTCATAAGTTGCAGTTCCCCGTCCCAATTCATCAAAGAGAATCAAGGAGTCCTTGGTCGCATGCGAAATGGCATTGTTGGCCTCCATCATCTCCACCATAAAGGTTGATTGACCTGAAACCAAGTCATCTGCTGCTCCGATACGGGTAAAGATAGCATCGAAAATAGGCAAATAGGCGCTCTCCGCCGGCACATACGAGCCCAGCTGGGCCATAACCGCAGTCATGGCTAACTGGCGCATGTAGGTTGACTTCCCACTCATGTTGGGTCCTGTAATTAGCTGAATACTCGTATCCTCTGCCATCTGGATACTATTTGGAATATAGGTCTGAGCTCCCATGACCTTTTCGACAACAGCATGGCGCCCTTTCTGGATATCTATTTGTGAATCGTCTCCAAACTCAGGTCGGATCAAATGCTGGGTTTCAGCCACAACCGCCAGACTTTGCAAGACATCAACCGTCGCAATTCCTTGGGCTAAAGCCTGCAAACGCTTGATGTACTTGCTGACTTCCTCTCGGATACGCATAAAGATTTCGTACTCTAGGTTGGCTGACTTCTCACGCGCCTCCAGCATATCTCCCTCGATACGGGCCAATTCTTCGGTACCAAAGCGTTCTGAGTTTTTCAACGTTGCCTTGCGGAAAAAGTGGGCTGGCACATTTCCCAGTTGCGAATTGGTCACATGGAAATAGTAACCGTCCTTTTTATTGTAGTCGATCTTAAGCGTGCTGATGCCAGAGTTTTCTCTCTCCTTAGCCTCAATCTCAGCAATCCAGCTAGTCCCTTCTCTGAGCACACGACGGTACTTGTCTAAGATCTCATCAAATCCCGTACGGATAATGCCCCCTTCCGTAATCACGTGAGGAGCTTCAGGAGCAATCGCTGCGCTAATCAAGCTCTCCAACTCAGGAATGGCATCCAACTGTGCGATAAGATAGCCCAGAGCAGGCTGCTCCATGCCTTCTAAAATCGCACGAATCCGTGGTACACTGGATAAGGTGGTCGCCAACTGCAAGAGATCCTTGGGATTGGTCTTGCCAAAAGAAACCCGACTAGCCAAACGTTCGATGTCATAAACACCCTTGAGACTGTCTGTCAAATCACTACGCTCAAAGAAGTGGTCAAGAAAGACCTGCACCACCTCTTGACGTTGGACGATTCGCTCCTTATCAATCAAAGGACGATGAATCCAAGAACGTAAGAGCCGCATACCCATAGCCGTTTTGGTTTCATCCAAAAGCCAGAAAAGACTGCCTTGCTTCTTACCTGAACGGGCATTCTCAACCAAATCCAGACTAGCCTTGGTCGCATAATCCATCTGTAAGAAATCTTTGATTTCATAGCGGATAACTGGTTTGAGGTGGTTCAATTCCCGCATCTGGGTCCGGTGAACATACTGGAGCAGCTTACTAGCTGCTGCTTGCTCCACATCTGCCAGTCGTGGATCTAGTAAATGAAGGTCCTCAAAGCCTTCTTTTTCATAAGAAAGTACCAGATTCATCTGATGGCTGAGGATTTGTTCTTCTTCCTCAGACAAGTCATAACCCAGCACTACTTCTCGAGCCTTGAGGTTGCGAATTTCCCCACAAACCAACGTGAAATCTAATAGACCTGTCACATAGAAATCACCCGTCACCAGATCCATATATGCTAAGCCAAATTGATTGTCATCACGATCTAAGGCAACCAAAAAATTATTCTGACTATCCGGCTTACTGCTATCAACGACCGTTCCAGGTGTGATGACCTGGACCACCTCTCGCTTGACAACACCAACCGCTTGTTTGGGATCTTCCATCTGTTCTGCAATGGCAACTTTATAGCCCTGCTCAATCAGAACATCAATATACTGCTGGGCAGAATGATAGGGGACACCCGCCATGGGTATCGGATTTTCTGCATTTTTATTCCGACTTGTTAAGGAAATTTCTAAAATTTGCGCTGCATTAATTGCATCTTCATAGAACAACTCGTAAAAATCACCCATTCGAAAAAGCAAAAAAGCATCTGGGTATTGTTTTTTAATATCCACATACTGTTGCATGCCGGGTGATAGCTTTTCTGTTGCCATTTTCCGTCTCTCCTTGCTAAAAATAAGTCTTGAGAGCAACTCCCAAGACCTTATTTATCTTTCATCAAATCTAGCAAACGATCTTCCATCAGCTTGGCAACGTGCTGGTCTCGACAAATAACCAATAAGGTATTAGCACCAGCAACCGTTCCTAAAATCCATTCATCCTTGTTTGCATCTACAATGTTTGCTAAGACTGCAGCTTCCCCAAGTTTAGTATGAAGTACCAAGGTGAACTCTGCTCTTGCAACTCCTTCTAAATGATGAGACAAAAACTCAACTAAATCAATCTTATCTGTCTCATTTGCTAGTACATAATACACCATATCATTTTTCTTAACCTTGGTCAAGCCGATTTCACGCAAATCACGTGACAAAGTCGTTTGTGTCACATAAACATTACGAGCTTCTAAACGATCTTGAATCTCTTTTTGTGTCCCAAGTTTTTCTTCGGTGATCATCTTTTTAATCAATTGATGCCGTTCTCTTTTTCTCATATTATCCTCTTAAGTGAATATTTATAACAAGCTTTACATTTATTTTATAACTATATTATACCAAAAAAAATAGATAATTCAAAAAAATTCTTTTCTTTCTCAAAAAATGTAGTAAATTGTGTTAAAATAGTAAAAAAGCCCAAAAGGAGCCCTTATGAATACAAAAGAATTGATTGCTAACGAGTTGGCTAGCGTCATTGATAGCCTGGATCAAGAGGCTATTTTAAATTTACTGGAAACACCTAAAAACTCAGAAATGGGAGACATCGCCTTCCCTGCCTTTTCTCTAGCAAAAGTTGAGCGTAAAGCTCCGCAAATGATTGCAGCAAATATTGCTGAAAAAATTAATAGTCAGGCCTTTGAAAAGGTTGTTGCAACAGGACCTTACGTCAACTTTTTCCTTGATAAAAGTGCTATTTCGGCTCAGGTATTACAGGATGTTATCACTGAAAAAGAACGCTATGCCGACCAAACCATTGGCAAGCAAAAAAATATCGTTATCGACATGTCTAGTCCCAACATCGCAAAACCATTCTCTATTGGGCACTTGCGTTCAACTGTTATCGGAGATAGCTTGTCACATATTTTCCAAAAAATCGGCTATCAAACGGTCAAGGTCAACCATTTGGGAGACTGGGGCAAACAGTTTGGAATGTTAATCGTTGCCTACAAGAAATGGGGAAATGAGGAAGCTGTTAAAGCGCATCCAATCGATGAACTTCTTAAACTCTACGTTCGCATCAATGCTGAAGCTGAAAAAGACCCTAGCTTGGATGAAGAAGCACGCGAATGGTTCCGTAAACTGGAGAATGGAGATGAGGAAGCCCTCGCTCTCTGGCAATGGTTCCGTGATGAAAGTTTGGTGGAATTCAACCGCCTTTACAATGAATTGCAAGTCGAATTTGACAGCTACAACGGAGAAGCCTTCTACAACGATAAGATGGATGCAGTTGTAGACATTCTTTCTGAAAAAGGCCTTCTTGTTGAATCAGAAGGTGCCCAAGTTGTCAATCTTGAGAAATATGGAATTGAACATCCAGCCCTTATCAAAAAATCTGATGGTGCAACTCTCTATATCACACGTGACTTGGCTGCAGCGCTTTACCGTAAAAACGAATACCAATTTGCCAAATCCATCTATGTTGTTGGTCAAGAGCAATCTGCCCACTTCAAACAACTCAAGGCAGTACTACAAGAGATGGGCTATGATTGGAGCCAAGACATTATCCATGTTCCGTTTGGATTGGTAACAAAAGAAGGAAAAAAACTCTCTACTCGTAAAGGAAATGTCATCTTGCTAGAACCTACTATTGCAGAGGCTGTTAGTCGTGCCAAGGCCCAAATCGAGGCGAAAAATCCTGAGTTAGAAAATAAAGACCAGGTTGCCCACGCTGTTGGAGTTGGGGCTATCAAGTTCTATGATCTTAAGACCGACCGTACAAATGGATATGACTTCGACCTTGAAGCTATGGTATCCTTTGAAGGAGAAACTGGACCTTACGTTCAATACGCCTACGCTCGTATCCAATCTATCTTGCGCAAAGCCGATTTCAAACCAGATGCAGCTGGCAACTACAGCTTGAACGATGCTGAGAGCTGGGAAATCATTAAACTACTCCAAGACTTCCCACGTATTATCAATCGTGCAGCAGATAACTTTGAACCTTCTATCATTGCGAAATTTGCGATTAGTCTGGCTCAAGCTTTCAACAAGTACTATGCACATACACGTATCCTAGATGAAAGTCCTGAGCGCGACAGCCGTCTAGCCCTCAGCTACGCAACCGCAGTGGTCCTCAAAGAAGCTCTTCGTTTGCTCGGAGTAGAAGCGCCGGAAAAGATGTGATTCAGTACTAACAATTGGAACTAAAGTTCCTAATTGTTAGACGCTAGCCGCTATATGCGGACTAGCTAACTGCTTCACTAGTCATGTCCCCTAAATATAATCGATTTAGAGCCCATGACGTCGTAACTATGGTGATTTGACTTGGCGCTTCACTAATTCACCTAACCAAATAATATCGATTTGGTTAGGTTTAGGTTCTAATCTTTTAATCACTTGATTGCAAAGCAATCTGAAAGCTTGAGGTAAAATAACATTTATATTTTGTTCGGCCTTGCAGCTGTTCAATGAAACAATTTATTCACTTTTACTATTTATCACACTGGGAGATTCCTTATGAGCCAATATGCTTATATCCTCGTTGTACTTAGCTTGGTTTTCCTTTTTCTGCTCAATAAGTACGAGAAGGAAAGACTTCAAAGACTCTACCAAGAGCAACTCTTGAAGGACGAGACATTTAGGTCTGACATCAAAGAGAAAATTCACATGACTGAAAATATCAATGATGTCATTGCACATATCAATAAAACTTACCATCTGGGAATGTTGCTCTCAAAAGACGTCACAGATCAATTGAAATAATCAAAATCCGAGAAGCTTTCTTCTCGGATTTTTTAGGCTTACCATATTCTCCTTGGAGAAATTTCATTAATGCATGTAAAGTTTTCTGTAATTTTCTATATCTTTTCAAAATATTCTTGCATTTCCTTTAAGTTTTTTGTAGAATAGTAGCTATCTATTCAGATTATTCTGAAAATTCAAAAATAGGAGCGTTTATTATGTCACAAGTTACGTTATCAAACCAGTCAACCTGGGCAAGCAAACTAAAGGCAATGGGACCAGGAATCCTAATGGCTTCTGCTGCCGTTGGAGGTTCTCATATCGTATCCTCTACTCAAGCTGGTGGTTCTTATGGGTGGTCATTACTCCTCTTGGTTATCTTGGCCAATGTTTTTAAATATCCATTTTTCCGTTTTGGTGCCGAATATACTGCCGAAACTGGTAAAACCTTGGTCGAAGGCTATGCCGAAAAAGGGAAACTCTATCTCTGGATTTTCTTTGTCCTCAATGTCTTCTCTGCTATGGTCAATACAGCTGGAGTCGCTATCCTTTGCTCAGCCATCATCGCTAGCGCTTTCCCAATGATTGGACTTAGCATCACTCAATGGTCCCTTATCCTTGTTGCAGTCATTTGGGCCATGCTACTCTTTGGTGGCTACAAACTATTGGATGGTATGGCAAAATGGATCATGTCCGCTTTGACCATTGCAACAGTTCTTGCAGTTATCATTGCAGCAATTAAGCATCCAGAATATAGCTCTGATTTTGTCGAAAAGACACCTTGGCAAATGGCGGCCCTCCCTTTCATCGTTTCTCTCTTAGGATGGATGCCTGCTCCTATTGAAATTTCAGCCATCAATTCACTCTGGTCTGCTGAAAAGAAAAAGACTGTCAACTTTAATACAGCGGACGCTCTTTTCGACTTTAACGTTGGTTACATTGGAACTGCTATCCTAGCTGTATTCTTCGTGGCACTAGGAGCGCTTATTCAGTATCCTACAGGACAGGCAGTTGAAGCCGCTTCAGCCAAGTACATTTCTCAATTTGTGGGTATGTATGCCTCTGTTCTTGGAGAATGGTCCCGTTATTTGATCACCTTCATCGCCTTTCTTTGTATCTTTGGAACGGTCATCACCGTTATCGATGGCTACTCTCGTGTCAATCAGGAATCGCTACGACTCTTGATTCGTCAAAAAGAGGATACTCGCAAATCTTTGAACATCTGGATGACCATTACCGCTATCATTGGTATCGTCATCATCAAGTTCTTTGCTGGACAAGTTTCCACCATGCTTCGCTTTGCCATGATCGGTTCTTTCCTGACAACACCATTCTTCGCTCTCTTGAACTATGTATTGGTGACACGTGAGAATAAAAATCTTCCTTCTTGGCTAAAACTCCTCGCTATCGCAGGATTGATTTTCCTCTTTGGCTTTGCTATTTTCTTTATCTATGCACTTGCCATCGGAAAAGCAGGATAGTTTACAAAATGGCACCCTTACAGGGTGCTTTTTGCATACTCAAAGGCAGTTGAAAATCTCAGCTGCCCCTCAGTACTACTTTATTTTTCTGTTTCTAACTCATACAAGTCTGCAATGATAGCTGCGACTTTTTTAATATCTCCCAGCATACCACGCATTTCAAAGTCTGCTAGGACTGGGAAGCCAAAGCGCTGGCTATACTGCTTGGCTGTCAGGCAGTATTGATTGTTAAAATTGCGGTTACCGGATCCCACTACCCCAAAACACTTACTAGCATTGTCTCCATAAGCAATAAAGTCGCCCACTGGAGTCGTTAGAATCTCAACATCGCCGTTATCGACACCATTTCCACCTTCCAGATAGGTCGGCAAGAAAGCGACATAGAGATGTTCCATTTCAAAGAATTCTTGGCCTTCCTTAACCAAATCCTTGATATGGATTTTTTGGACCTCAATTCCCTCATACTGAGACAAGAGATAGTCCTTGAGTCGGGTTACAAAACTCTCTGTATTCCCACTCAGACTGATATACACTAGGGATATTTTTTTCATGTTGACCTCGATTTTTTGTTTACGATTTAAAAAAGAACTACCAAGATTGTAACTTGATAGTTCTTTTTTGTCAATACTTAGGCAACTTCTTCTGCTTCGACTTCTTCGGCCAAATCCTTTTGCTGGCGCCACATCTTGTAAAAGACTAAGGCTAAAAAGAGAACATTGATAATGATGAATAAAATATTCGTTCCTTGTGCAAATGCTCCCATTCCTAAGCCGAGAGTAGTATCTTTGATTAATTGAACCGCATCTTGAACGTTCATATAGCTATAAACCAAACCAACAATCGCTAGTAGAACATAGCCAATATAAGCATAGTTTGCGAATTGCACATTTTTACGTACTAGAAATACAAAGGCTACTACAACTAAAATTGCAGATAAAACAATCAACAACGTATTAAAAATAGAGTGCGATGACGCTGTTACTTGGTAAGTATAGTTGACTGTGTCTTCTAATTGCTGGGCAGTAAGCGTCCCGCTATTCGCCAGGCTCGCACGAAGCACATCTTTACTTGGCAATGGACTCAAGATTCCAAATAATGACATAGATGAAATGAGGGCTGATAGGACTAACAAGACCCAAAGATAAATAGGATTCTTTTTCATGTTTTCCTCCATAAGATATTTTGAACATTATAGCATTTTTTGTACAGGAATACAACTTTTACAAGCTGGTTTCAACTTGTTTCCGATAAGCTTTCGGTGATTTTCCGCACAATTTACGGAAAACCTTGTAGAAATATCCAACATTACTATAGCCAACTGCATAGCAAATATCTTCGATGCTATCACTGGTCGAAAGTAAGAGTTGCTGCGCTGCCTTAATTCGCTGTTTATTGAGCAATTCCGCAAAAGTCGAGTTGGTTTCCCTCTTAATCAACTGACCGAGATAGACAGGATTGATAAAGAGATCCTTGCTGATGTCCTTAAGTGAGAGCTCTTTCTGATAATCACGCCCAATCACCTCCAGCACGCTCACCACATTTTCATTCATGCGGTACTGGCCAAAGAACTTGGTCAAGGTTTCTTTGATATAGGAAACCAATTCTTCAAAGGTGTTAATGGCATGAATAGCTTTGACTATCTCAGTCATATCATCTGCTTTTAGGTGTTCAAACAAATGAAAGACATCCATGACAAACTGGGTGAAGAGCTGCTTCGTGATGGCCACGCGCGGAGTATTCTCCAAAACAACCTTCTCTAGCAGGGTTAATTCTTCGATGATTTGATTGATATTCCCTTGGATAATCACCCGATAAATCGGCTCATAATAAGCAAACAAACTCTCGGATTTTTCTAGATTGACTGAACCGTAGAAGAGGGCTTTTTCAGCGTTGATCTTCCAATTCTCAAAGGACTGCTGGTAGGGTGCTTCAAATGGTGTCACGACGATGCCATCGAGCGGTTGATCAGAGATGAAAATCTGCCAGTCTTGCCCCAAAACATAGTAAGGAATGGTAAAAGAACCTTGCTTTTCCTTGGATAGACCAATCCACCAGCTGTCTTTACCTGACAGGTAGTTCGTAAATCCTGTCTCATCCAATTCTTGACTGAGGGTCTGACTTTGTTCCACCTTTTCCTGAAGCTGCTGCGCAATCTTTTCTAATAAATTGCCCAACTCCACCTTGTCTACTGGCTTGACCAGATAATCCACGACACTAAGGTTCATGGCTTTTTTGACGTAGTCAAACTCCTGATAACCAGACAGCAAGATATAATAGGTATCTGGAAGTAGCTCTTTCATTTCCCTAATCATCTCAAGTCCGGTCTTATCTGGCATGTTGACATCGGAAATGACCACATCTACTGGATTTTTCTTAACGTAGTCCAAAGCATCATCTGCGTGATTAGCTGTTGCGACGACTTGCATATCCCATTTTTCAAAGGGGATTAATCGCTTGAGCCCCTCTGTCACCATGTACTCATCGTCTACTAATAAAACTTTATACATTTCTACCCTTTCTATTCATCCTGGATAGTGATATGGTAACGAACACCTTCTTGTTCAGCTGACTCTACACTGATTTGGTAGCGATCCCCAAAGTAGAGAACAAAGCGTTCGTGTACATTTACTATTCCAATTGATTGCCGCTCCCCACTGTAGCTTGCTTCGTGTTCAAAACTTCGCTGAGCTAATTTTTCTTGCAAGCTAGCTAGTTTCTCGGCGGGCATTCCTCGACCATTGTCTTCCACTAAGATTTCAACGAATCCTTGGCCCTTCAAGGCTTTGATACTGATGACATTATCCGTTCTGCGATGGTCAACACCATGGGCAAAGTAGTTTTCTACTAATGGTTGGAGTGTGAATTTTGGAATCCTCATTTCTTCCAATTCTGGTGCAATCTTGAAACCATAAGCAATGGATTTAGGATAACGTACCATACAGAGATAGCTATATTTTCGGCAAAATTCCAACTCCTGCTTCAACGTCGTTTCCCGCTCGTCGGAGATATTGTTGCGTAACAAGCTACTAAATTCATAGATAATATCTGCCAGTTCATCCTGGCTTTCCATAACGGCATACATCCGTAAAAACTCCAGAGTATTGTACATAAAGTGAGGATTGATTTGAGCTTGCAGGGCTCGCATATTGGCATCCTTTTGACTGAGCTCTAGCTGATAGATATCGTGAATATTTTTTTCCAGGCGATCCAACATATCATTGGTTGTTTCTGCAATGAGAAGCAACTCTTGGTCTTTTTCAGAGGTATCGATTCGAAGGCCTTCTTCTCCTTGAGCAATCACCTCGATCGAATCTACTAGATCTACGACCTGCTTTTGGTAATTTGAAAAAGTCTGTCTAAGGGTCACGTACAAAATGAGGATAAAGAGAATACTTAGCCCAATAATGACAGCTGAACTCGTCAAAGTTCCTGTAAGAACAAAATTTTTAGGAACAGCAACTCGAACCTGATAACCGTGAGAGGTGACACCTACAAACCAGTTTTCTCGCTCGGCTGATACCTTCTCCCCAATATGGAACATCTCGGTCTCAAAAGGCGAAGTTACTGTTACAGCCATCGGGATATGACCGCGAGTATTGTCAATAGCGCTATGTAAAACATCTGGGGATAGGGAGATATAGATCACTCCTAAATCCTTGTCAGACACAGGATCGGAAACGGGAATGGCAAAACTATTAGCTGTTGGCTTAAAACCCTCCGCAGGAACTTTCTCTCCACTGCGTTTTTCTCTAGTCGAAACATAGACTTCCTTGTAGTCCTGAAGAACAATAGCCACTCCAGTCACAAAATCATTCCGAACATAGAGGTCATCAATATTTTCATACAGGGAAACCGAGATATAAGGTGAAGTTTTACGCTCTAATTGCCAATAGAAATAGTCTGGTGTGCTGAGACTGAAATACTTGTAAATCCCTTCGATGCGGGCCTGATTTTCAACCAAAGACTGAGCAATTTGGGTTGACTCTCTGTGATAATATTCCACTTCACTCACTGTCCTAGTGGTCACACGTTCTGCAACCCGTTGGGCCTCTTTCTCACGCGAGTCCCAGTCAGCATACGATAGCATAATCGCAAAACTGGCAATGACCACGATCATAACCAAACTATAAATCCGTAAAAGAGAGTGAAGCCAGAACTGCTTCATTCTATTTTGTCGCCAATTTTTCATGGATACTTTCATAAATAGGTTCCAACATATCACTGATAAAGAAATGCCACATTCCAATTCCTACAAAAAAGAGCAAGGCAGGCATATAATAACCAACTCCTACAAGGAGAGCTGACCCGAGTAAAACCTTGGCAATCGCAGGTAGGCTCATAAAAATCCCGATAAGGGACAGTTTCAAAGTATTTTGGTAGGATAAATCAAAGTACACCTGAAGTTTCAAGGAAACAGTGTAGGCTAGAAAGACAAGAGCAACTACAAGGACGTTGAGAAAGGTCGCCAAAAGGTGGAAAATCGTCTGGTGGGGCAATTGAACTAGAAGATACAAACCATAAACTAGGACAAGATCCACAAACACAAAACTATAGAAAGCCAGATTGCTCTTGACAAAATTGCTCTTATACAATTCCCAAGCTTCCTTCAAATGGTAGGCTCGATAGGTATACCCATGCTCTGCATACAAACTCATCAGGGTGGCACTAGCTGGTGCCAAACCAAAGACCACTCCTCCTGCTAGTGTTAATAGCCAGAAATAAGCCGTCGCAATCATTCCCAAAAAGATACGATTAAAGACGAATTCTAGAAATTTTCCCATGCTACTCTCCTTAAACTAACGATGTAACTATTATATCATATTTCAAGCGTTTTCAAAAATATAGAACTCCCATTTACAATCCTCAAAAAGCGTGATACAATGGGTTTTGTTAGTCTATATCAAGGAGATTCTCATGAAGAAAAATATCTTAACCACCCTCTTGGCTGCCGTCCTCTACTTTCTCTGTCTAGGGATTGGAGTCTTCCTAGGACACCTGGTCGACCAGACAGGCAATATGTTCTACGCGCCGGCCTTTTCTGCCCTTGTCGGTGGCAGTGTCTACATGCTTCTTTTGACGAAGGTCCCTCGTTTTGGCGCTATCACCACTCTAGGACTTTTTATGGCACTTTTCTTCCTAGCTAGCAAGCATGGCGCTGGTGCCTTTCTCCCAGGACTCGCCTGTGGTCTTGCAGCAGATGCCATCGCTCGTCTCGGAAACTACAGAGATCGAATCAAAAACACCCTCTCCTTCCTCGTCTTTGCTTTTAGCACAAGTGGCCCTATCTTCCTCATGTGGATCCGTCCCAAAGCTTACGTGGCTACCTTACTTGCGCGTGGGAAATCCCAAGAATACATCGACCGTATCATGGTCGCTCCAGAGTTGGACAAAATCCTTCTCTTTGTTTCAAGCATCCTTCTAGGTGCCTTGATTGGGGCTTTGATAGGGCAAACCATTAGTAAAAAGCTTACACACAAGATCTAATCACTAAAAAAGAACCCTTCGGCTCTTTTTATTTATGACTTAATTTCTTGGTCAAGAAATCTCCCAAGAACTGGATCGTAAAGATAATCAAGATAATGATGATAGTCGCCAAGATGGTCACATCGTGATTGTAGCGGTTAAATCCATAGGCAATGGCTACGTTACCGATACCACCAGCTCCAACCGCACCGGCCATAGCTGTTTCCCCAACAAGGGAAATCAAGGTCACAGTCGTCACACGGATCAAATCTGGAAGACCTTCTGATAGGTAAACACCCACGATATCCCAGAAGGTCGCTCCGCTCGCTTGAGCCGCCTCAATGACACCGCCATCCAGCTCAGCCAAGACAACCTGCACCTGACGGGCAAAGAAGGCAAAGACCGCAAAAGAAAGGGGGACAAGGGCTGCATTTGGCCCGATACTAGTCTTGACGATCAAGTGGGAGAGTGGCGACATGATTGCCAAGAGGATGATGAAAGGAACCGCACGGAAAATGGAGGTGATCTTGTCTAAAATCCAAAAGATAACCTTATTTTCCAAGACACCGCCTGGCGCTGTCAAGACGAGGAAAAGACCTGCCACCAGCCCCAAGAACCCTCCGATGATGAAGGAAAGAACTGTCATATAAAGAGTTAGGTAGATAGCCGTTCCCCAGCCTGCCTGACCTGACCAGCCCATCTTATAGACATTTGGTAGATAAGTTTGAATAAACTCTGTCATTTTACTGTCCTCCCTTCAATACTTTTAGCTGTACGCCTGCTTGACGAATAGCTTCTTGAGCACCTGCTAATGCTGCTTTTTCACCTGACAAGACCACAACCAATTCTCCGACGGGAGTGCCATCGAGAATTTCGATATTTCCATAAAGGATATTAGTCGTTACTTGGTAATGTTTGTACAATTCATTCAAAAGTGGTTCGTCTGTCGAAGCCCCTGCATACTTGAGCTGCACTAAGATACTGTTCTCAGATAAGTGCTCTACGATTTCTTGCTTCTCAATCTTAACCATGGCTTCATCAATACCTGTGGCAGTTGAGATAAAGTCCTGGGTCAAAGGTTGTTTAGGATCTGAGAAAATTTCAAGAACACTGCCCTCTTCAATTAAACGGCCATCCTGCATGACTGCCACACGGTTAGCAATATCTTTGACAATCTGCATTTCATGCGTAATCAAGACAACCGTCAAGCCTAATTTTTGGTTCAAATCTTGCAACAAGGTTAGAATTTGCTTGGTTGTCTTAGGGTCAAGGGCAGAAGTTGACTCATCTGAAATCAAGATTTTTGGGTCATTGGCCAAGGCACGCGCAATGGCCACACGCTGTTTTTGTCCTCCTGATAGTTGTGAAGGGTAGTTTTCAGCACGATCCGCCAAGCCAACCAAGTCTAACAACTTAGCTACTTTGGCTTTCTTTTCTTCCTTGCTGAGTCCAGAGTGTTTGAGGGCAAAGGCCACATTTTCCTCTGCTGTCTTTTGACTCATCAGGTTAAAATGCTGGAAAATCATTCCAATGTCTTGACGCTTACGACGCAAATGCTCTGCAGTCAAGGTCACTCTGCCGTTAAAAATGACGTCGTTATCAATGGTAATTTTCCCAGCAGATGGCTTTTGCAAGAGGTTAATCACCCGTACAAGGGTTGATTTCCCTGCTCCAGAATATCCAACGATTCCGTAGATATCCCCTTCTTGGATGTGAATGGTCACATCCTTGACCGCTGTGATGGTTCTCTTCTTTTGGTGAAAAGTCACATCGATCTGATCTAACTTGATAATATCTCTACTCATAGCTTCTAATCAGCTCCTCTACTAATTCAATATGGGTGTAGTAATCGGCGATTCGCACATTTTCATCTCCACCGTGGTCTCGGCTATTGGCATTTCCTAGACCGAAGGCCACCATGGGTACCTCTAGGGCATCAAAGACCGTATGCATAGGTCCTGTTCCCGCTGTTGTCGGTAAGACCGATACGCCTTGCGGGTAGAATTTCTTGGCCAACTCGATTACGTTGAGAATGGCTGGCGCGCTCATATCGCTTCGATAGCTCATCTCTCCCAAGGTATAGTATAATTCTACCTTATCAAAGCCATTTTTGTCTAGCTGTTTCCGAATTTTTTCCAGAACATCATGCGGTTCTAGGCCAGGAACCAAACGAACCTCTAGCTTAGCACTGGCTTCTGCTGGCAAAATCGTTTTAACCCCTTGCCCTTGATAACCTGACTGAATCCCTTCGATATTAAGGGCTGGCTCGAAAAAGAAACGTTTTAGAAAGGCTGCACGTTCCTCTTGTAAGAGAGGCAATTCCAAGCCATAAATGCGACTGATTTCCTCAGGATTGCGTTGGGCGTAGGTATCCACCAAGGCTAGTTCTCGTTCATTTGGCTCTTGAACATCCTCGTACAAGCCTTCTACCAAGATACGCCCATCAGCAGCTCGCAGACTACTTAAGGCCTGGATAAGATACCATGGTGCTGACTCCACGACACCACCATAACTCGAGTGGATATCTACATCCGCACTTTTCACCTTGGCATCAAAGGTCACGATTCCCTTGTTTCCACCAGAAATTTCTAACTGCTCCAAGGCATTTTTCGTTCCTTGCTCCCAAACTAGCAAATCTGCTCCTCGGAGTTTGTCTGCGTGTTTCCCTAAATACTTATCTAGATCCATAGAAGCAGACTCCTCTGCCCCTTCCATGATAAAACTGATATTGACAGGGAGGTCATCGTGGTGCTGCATATACTTTCTCAGAGCACTCAAACGAGCTGTGATGTGGCCCTTATCGTCGTCAACTCCTCGCCCATACATAAAACCATTTCGCACAGAAAGTGTAAAGGGATCCTCTGTCCAGATCTGATCTCCGTCCGCTGGTACGGTGTCATAGTGGTTATAGAAGATCAAGGTCTTGGCATCTGGATGCGAACTCTTGAAATGTGCCATGACAAAGGGAGCTGTGTAACTCTCATCAATCTCCACTTCAGCCCCCACACGCTTGAAAATCTCACCCAGATAGTTTGCGACTTCCTTGAGTCCAACCTGCTGGGCAAAGACGGATTTCTTGGAAATTAAGGTGCGTAAGACTTCAAAATAATGTTGAGCAACATGATCCTTTTCAAATTTTTCAATCTGCTCTTGTTCGCTAGGAAAAACCATTTTCTCTCTCTTTCTACTACGTACTTGTGTCCCTGGAACAACCACAAGTGCCTCTTTAAAATCAACTCTCTATACAAAAGCAAGAGGTGGAAACTCTCTCCCACCTCCCTGTGTCTTATTACCAAACTGGTTGGTCCAAACCGTCTGATGTTTCTTCGATAACTTTTTTCACTTCATCAGTGTGGTAAGCTGCGATAATTTTCTTGATAGCATCAGCCTTAGGTGATGATTCCCAATCTTTTTTCGCAACGATGATGTTGTACCATTGTTTTGAGTTTTCATCAGCTTGTTCTTTGAAAAGTGCTTTCTTGTAGTCCAATTTTGCTTCTGTAACGAAGGTATTGTTTACAACGGCAGCATCAACTGATGACAATGAACGAGCTGTTTGGCTAGCGTCCAATTCAGTGATTTTCAAGTTCTTTGGATTTTCTTTGATGTTAGCAACTGTTGCAAGAGCAGTTCCAGAAACATCCAATTTGATCAAACCAGCTGATTGCAGCAAGTAAAGCGCACGGCTTTCGTTTGTTGCATCGTTTGGTACAGCGATTTCACCGTTATCTGGGATTTCTTCCACTTTGGTGTACTTGTTTTCTTCCCCATTTTTACCTGAGTAAAGGCGGATTGGTGAGATGTAGGTATCTGCAATCGCTACAAGGTCTTTCCCGTTTTCTTTGTTCCAGTTGTTCAAGAAGTTGTAGTGTTGGAAAGCATTCAAGTCTACTTCGCCATCAGCAGTTGCCTTGTTTGGTTGTGAATAGTCTGTGAACTCTGTGAATTCCAATTTAATTCCATCTTTTTCAACCAATTCTTGGATTTTATCCCAACGCGCTTCTTCAGAACCGCTACGGTTAACTGTTGCAATTTTGACAACTGTTTCGTTGTCTGCTTTCTTTTCTGAATTTCCACAAGCTGCAAGAGCCAAACCTGCGACTGTAGCAAGAGCTGCTACACCGAGCCATTTTTTAATTTTCATGATTCTATCTCCTTTAAAAATAATACCGTAATAGTATCTCATACTTTATTTGAATTAGCAAATTGTTATTAGATAGGCAGACATATAGTTTGAAACTATATGCCCAAAAATTGAGAAATCATCCGCCTTTCTCAGGCCAGATGATTTCATACGACTATTTAATATCATCTTCTGCTGGGAGATAAGTGTCTCCGAAGAACTGTTTAGACAATTTTTCAAGAGTTCCGTCTTTGTAGAGTTCTTGGATACGTTTGTCTACAAATGATTTCAACTCATCTTGACCTTTAGCAAGAAGTGGGTAAACGTAAGGTTGTTGGTCGCTTGGAAGTTCAATGACTTTCAAGTTGTCCAAACCTTGGTTCTTGATAACTGTTTCAACACCGATTTTATCAAAAATCTTGTAGTCAAACTGACCATCGCTCAAACGAGACATGATTTGTTGGAAATCAGCCTTGGTGTAGTTAAGAACCGTTGGATTGTCTGCGTGTTGTTTGTTATAATCTTCTAACTGTTTAGCTGATGTTGTCCCTTGAACAACCTCAGTAGACTTGCCTCCGATATCATCAAGCGACTTGATACTGTCATCGTCTTTCTTCACAACGAGAACGTTAGGGTTTTTAGCAGTTGGTGCTGCATAAAGGTACTTTTCAGCACGTTCTTTGGTATAGCTGATATTATTCACAGCCATTTGGTAGCGATCGCTATCAAGGCCTGCAAAGACACCTGACCACTCTGTCTTTTCAAACTTGACATCGTATTTGTCAGAGTCTTTAAAGATAGCACGGACTACTTCAATCTCATAACCAGTCAACTCGCCATTTTCTTCGTAGTTGAATGGTTTTGGTGAAGCATTGGTTGCAACGATAATTTCTTTCTTGCCAGATGCTGCTTCGCTAGTTGCAGTATCTTTCTTATCTCCACCTGAGCAAGCTGCTAGTACACCTGCGGCAACAAGTCCTAGAGCAGCAAGAGATGAATATTTGACGATTTTTTTCATGTCATTTCCTCCAAAATAGAATACTTTACTATCTTAACAGAAAATATTTTTTTTCGCCATTATATGATATCTATCTCGGTGATAGGTTTTTTTTATGGCTGACTAAAAGACCAGACGTAAGACTGCAATCAAGACTACTCCAAAAAGAACCGTACCCACTAGATTGCGGTAGCGAAAGGCTACCCAAGCCGTTGGAAAGACTGCTAAAAAGTCCAGCCATTTGATCTGAGGAAGGCTGCCAACCTTGCCAGTCACTACGCTTGAAAGGATCAAGGCAAAGATAATGGAAACAGGCAAGAACTTCAAAAAACGCTCAACGATAGCTGGCAACCCCTTGTACTTAACCAAGATGAAGGGAATCATACGAGGTATCCAAGTCACTAGGCCTGAAAAGATAACGGCTAACAAAAGATATTTACTGACCATCTAAGACCACCCCCATGGTACAACCTAGCAAGGTCGCAAACAGAACAGCTAGCGACTGAGACACCACTGTCAAGAACAAAAAGAAGGACACCGCAACAACGGCTAGGATCATCAGCAGATTCCGTACAGGAACCCGTCTTTGCATAATCTGAAATTGCGAGGTAAAAATCCCAATAAACATCCCAACAAGGGCAAAGTCTAATCCAAAGACCTCAGGATTTGGAAGAAGTCCACCTAAAGCTGTCCCCTCAACTGTCCCAATAAACCAGGCTACATAACTATTGAGATTGTTCCCATGCATCCACATAGGATGGACCTTGTCTGTATGGGCTAATTCTCCCATCAAAACCCCATAGGTCTCATCTGTCAGGAGACTGGACATGCCGATATTTTGCCAGAGACTAGTATGACGGAAATAGGTCGATGCATGCAAGCTCAGCAAAAAGAGGCGCAAGTTGATCAAAAAGACCGTCATAGCAATAGCTGCCACAGGCGCTTGAACCGCAATCAGTGCCAACATGGCAAACTGGGCGCTCCCAGCATAAACAAAGAGGCTCATCAAGCCCATCTCAACAGGTGTCACATAGGGCGCACCGATAATCCCACAAGCCAGGCCAATGCTGACATAGCCAAGGGCAGTCGGCATGGCCGCCTGTACACCTTCACAAAATCCTTTTTCTTTCATCCTTCTCCTCATATTTTCTCCAATTTAGGCTGTTCATCATCACAGCCACAGCACGGACTATTATAACATATTCAAATAAGAGAAAAAAGTTTCGGATTCGAAACTTATTGCCAGCAAAAAGTGCTGAAGAGGGAGTATCATGGATACATAAGAAATTGATCCACTCGGATAGTATACTTATCGGTTTCTGTGTCTGTAGCATATTTATTTTCTGTCGGATAGACATCGACCCAGAGTTCCCACTGTTGTCCTTTCAATTTGACCTTGTAGCGATAACCGTCATCGTATAGTCCTACCGGATCAGTGGTCATAGACTGGTAATCTGGAAGAGCTTCAAGTTCTGTTTTTACAGTCTGGGATAAGTTATCGAGCAATGCTTGCTGCTCAGCTTTTGAAGTAACGGGAAAATAAGTCGCTACTGTTTCCAAGTGATGCGATTTTGAAAATGTAAAGGTCGCTCGACCAGTATAGCCTTTCAAAGTAATCTGCTCATAGTGATAGAAAATGCGACCTGTTTTATAAAAATACGGGTCTTCTGCACGCCAAGTATCACGATAGGCCATTTCCTCTTCTTCCTCCACCTCGCTAGCCTCTCCCAATACTTCTTCAAAAGATTTAACAGGCATACCGAAAGAAAGGGATTCAAACAAGACTAGTTGCGTCTTTTTGATATTCTGGCAAGCTGATAAAAGCATGAGTAAAGCTCCAAGAGCAAGCAAACTACTGATTATTTTTGTAAATTTCATCTTTCTACTATACTAAAAAACTCGGTCATTTGTCCAAGATAAAAGAGTCAACAATTAACTGACTCTTTATTCTATGGTATAGAAGGAAAGGATTACGATGCATGCCTCCGATATTGACTAATCCCAACCCCGTACTCCTTATCTTCAGGCTTTTCATGATATCCAAGTTCTGTCGAATAAACCTCGACCCAGAGATCCTCCGTTTGCCCTTGTAATTTGACTTTATATTGATAAGAATCTTGATCTAGTCCTACCATTTCAACTGTCATAGACTGATAGTCTGGTAAAGATTCAATTTCTGTTTTTATAGCCTGCGATAGTTTGCCAAGTAGTTCTTTCTGTTCCATTTTTGAAGCAACAGGAAAAGAAGTCCTCGCTTCTTCCAAGGTATGCCATTTTGAAAATGTAAAATCTGCGCGGATAGTATAGCCTTCCCATCTCATATTTTCGTAATAGTAGAAAAGACGCCCTGTTTTATAAAAATACGGATCTTCTGCACGCCAAGTATCGCGATAGGCCATTTCCTCCTCTTCCACGACTTTGTCAGCTGCTATAAATGTATTTTCAAAAGATTCTACAGACATATAAAACGAAAGCGATTTAAATAGGACTAACTGCGTACTAGGAAATTCCAAATTTTTAAAATTTTGGTAAGATTTTATAAATAAGATTATCACTCCAAGAGCAAGCAAACCACTGATTATTTTTGTAAATTTCATATTTCTACTATACTAAAAAACTCTATGATTGACAAACTTTGATAGAGTCGGATGCTGTGAAGGGTAAGTGACAAACCGCCATAATAAGAAAAAGACTGGGAAGCCAGTCTTATTTATACGATGTTAAAAATTCTGCTAAACCTAATACCCAAACACCAGTAAACTGACAATGATTAAGAAGCTATTCCACAAGATGTGAAGTGCCATTGACCAATAAACTGAACGTGTATAACGAAAAAATATACAGAGTAGCAGACCTGATCCAGCATAAATGATGAAGTCTGTTAACACCCATCCATACTGCAAAACATGAATAAGACTAAAGAGAGTGGAGGAAGCGATGACATCTATATAGTACTTTTTCAATTGAGATAGTGCTGTCATCAGAAGCCCACGAAAGACCAATTCTTCAACTATCGGAGCAATGAGACTGCCATAGAGAATGCGCGTTACAAAGTAACTAATTCCTGTCAAATTAGCTGCTTCTTTCACAATTGCACTCCCATTTTGCGTGCTGGGAAAGATATGAGTCGTTATATTTACCCACAAAAACATCAATAGAAAGAAAAGAAAGAAGATACCCAGATACGACCAACGGAACTGGAATCGACCGTACTCTTTCCAACGTTGACTCTTTACAAGAAGTGCAGTAGCAGCAATTCCCTCAATTACTATCAATAAAATTTGAATCCCATAAAATCCAAAATCGGATAATTGGTTCACCGAGTCTAATTTTGCTACAAGATTAAAAATCGAGTAATAGGACACGAGCACCAAAATTGTCCCTAAATAAAATTTCGTTTCTTTCCTTTTCATAGTTGATCCTTTTAAGTTTTATTTGCGTCTTCTTTCAGCCAAACCGGCCCAAAGTCCTTTCGTCCAATCAAAAGCACCGTAAGGTCTTGGTCCAGCACTACAAACTGACTCTATTAGAACTGACTCGGGAATTTCTATGTCACAGCTAGTGTTCTCTTTTGCTAATTAGGATTATTGAAAACCTCTAAAACAACAAGGGGAGAATTTGAGAAATGGCATTATTGACTATATGCAGTCCAATAGGCCAATAAATAGACTTGGTCACTCTAAAAAAGACTGCCATTATTAAACCACTACCCATATATACGAAAAAGTCTGTTAAGACCCAACCATGATTACTGATATGCAAAATACCAAATAAAGTAGCCGAACCAAGTACATCCAGTCCCCATTTTTTCCCTTTTTCCAAAGCAGTCATCACCAATCCACGATAGATCATCTCTTCAAAAATGGGACCTGCAATCACAGGATAGAAAAAATACATCAGAAATGCCGTTGCTCCTGTAAAAGTAGGGACATCCAGTTGATAAGCAATTTCATTTTTGGTAGGTGGGAAAATAACAAATGTTACGAAATTCCAAATAACAAAAGCAAGAAGAGCTAAAAAGGAATAACAAAGATAAGACCCTTTAAATTTTCTACTGTTGATTTTCTGCCATTTCCCTGACCAAACCATAACAATAAGAGCAAGCAGAACCACAAGAAAATTCAGCAGCATATCCGACAAATAATAGGAAAAGTCAGATAGACCAGCAGCAAGGTCGCTGTGTAAGAGCAGACGAATCAAGAACTGGTCAGCAATGACAAGTAGAACGGCTATAATAAAGTAATAGCGTGAGATTATCTTTTTCATTTTATTTTCTCCTATACTATGAAATAAAGGCAGCATAACACGAAATCTGTTCCAGTTCGAAGTTAGATAGCTGGGATGCTGTCAGTCCATCACAAGCCACATCTGACTGCTTGAGCTTTCTCGCCAGACGCAATTCCTTGTAAAATTCTCCTAATTCCATTTTTTCAATCATGGCCAAACTCCCCTTAAAGATTCCCTTTACTATTCTATTCGTAAAAACTTTTCCTTTTTTAACATATTATAAAATATTTTAGCAAAAAAGCCAGCCTCAAGCTGACTCTTTATTCTATAGTATCAAAGGCGAGACTTGGTTTGGCATTGAGATCCAAGCCTGCAAAGTTTTCTTTGTTCCACTCGCTGACGCTGGCATAAGCAATCATTCCTGCATTGTCTCCGCAGAGACGCAGGGGTGGAATGATGACCTTGACATCTGTGATTTCGGCTGCCAAGCGTTCTCTAAGACCTTTATTAGCTGCTACACCACCTGCGACAACTAGGGTTTTTACAGGGTATTTTTCTAAAGCTTTCTTGGTTTTTACCATGAGAATATCCATGACAGCTGCTTGGAAGGAAGCACACAAATCCTCTGTAGACAAGCTTTCTCCCTTTTGCTCAGCATTGTGGTGAAGATTGATAAAGGCAGATTTCAAACCTGAGAATGAAAACTCCAGATTGTCTTCCTTGATCATAGCACGTGGGAAATCATAAATATCCTGACCTTGATGGGCCAACTCGTCAATCTCGCGACCTGCTGGATAAGTCAAGCCCATGACACGGCCAACCTTGTCATAGGCCTCCCCAACTGCATCGTCTCGTGTCTCCCCAACAATCTTGTAATCGCCAGCCTCTGACACATAGACCAACTCCGTGTGTCCTCCGCTGACCAAGAGTGCTAGGAGAGGAAACTCCAAAGTCTCCACGCTCTGGGCTGCCATCAGATGCCCGGCCATATGATTGACTGGAATCAAGGGAATATCATGCGCCCAAGCAAAGGCCTTGGCAGCTGACAAACCAACTAGCAGAGCTCCAACCAAGCCCGGTCCATAGGTAACCGCCACAGCTGTTATGTCCTCTTCGATAATCCCTGCTTCTGCTAGAGCCTCCTCGATACAGGCTGTAATGACCTCTGCATGGTGACGACTGGCTACTTCTGGCACTACGCCCCCAAAACGTTTGTGACTCTCAATTTGACTCGCAATGACATTGGACAAGAGCTCATCATCGTTTTTCAGTACGGCGACACTGGTCTCATCACAGGATGTCTCAAATGCTAAAATATATCTATCCTTCATCTATTTCTCTCTTCATGATGATGGCGTCCTCGACTGGGTCATGATAGTAAGCCTTTCGCTCAGCGATGAACGCCATCTTTTCTTTCTTGTAAAATGCTTGCGCTCGTTGGTTTGACTTTCTGACTTCGAGGAAAATTTCTTTGTTGGCAGGCAAAAAGTCAAACAAGGCTGTCGCAATTTTCTGCCCCTGATAGCTAGGCAGTACAGCAATCTGCAGGACTTCCGCTTCAAAGTCTGTTTCCTGCCATACTAAGAAGCCGACAAGTCGACTTTCATCTTCTGCTAGTGCACAACTGTTCACATCCGAACGCAGAACCTCTGCCACTTGGTCCGCTGTCCAAGGGCTGACCTCATAGACTGCAAGTAAGAGCTGTTCCAGCTCTTCTGCTAGAACTGCCACGTCCACATCCGAGCTGTCGCTCCATTTTCTCATCTCAATCATAGGCGCTGAATGTAAGAATCACTGGATTCCTGATGGGTCTTGAGCCAATTTTCCTCGGCTTCTACCCGCTTGAGATAGTTAGGAACAAAGTCATGAATGGACTGGGCAGGCAGGTCTAAACCGAGACGACCAATAGCTGCCGCATCTGGCAAGCTTGGCTGAATGGCAGCCTGAGGAAGAGCAGCTCCAATCTGCTCCGCAAAAACCGCTGTCTCTCCGACAAAGGTGACTGGTTGGTTAGTAGCGCCAGCTATTTCCAAAACCTCTGCCAAAGGCAGATGAGCCTCTGGCCGTACAACATGACCAGACTGGTAAAAGCCAGCATAAACATTATTGCGGCGGGCATCCATGATAGGAATGACCAAGCCTTCCGCCTGCTCTGGGACTAAAGCCAGCAAACTAGACACACCAACCAACTCGATGTTCAGAGTGTGAGCCAAGGTCTTAGCAGTTGCTACCGCAATTCGCAAACCTGTGTAGCTACCTGGTCCCTGAGCAACTACGATACGATCCAAAACCGTTGGCTTCATGTCCAAACTATTCATCAGAAAATCAATAGCCGGCATAAGGGTAATGCTGTGGTTTTTCTTTA
>CAUSQY010000021.1:0-22347 GCA_963533645.1 uncultured Streptococcus sp.
GCAAGCTACGTTGAGGAATGTATTGTACAGAATAATCCACTGCTGCTTTCAAGACTTCGTCTGGCAAGATGACATTGTGGTGTTGTTGATAGAGATCACGAATTCCTTGAAGGATTTTAAAAGTATCCTCTGCTGAAGGAGCATTGACCTTCACTTCGTTGAAACGACGAGCAAGAGCTGCATTCTTCAAGATAGTGTTACGGTATTCGTCTTGAGTTGTCGCTCCAATAACTGTCAACTCACCCCGAGAGAGAGCTGGTTTGAGAATATCTGCAAGACCTTTAGAACCACTGTCTCCACCAGTGCTACCAGCGCCAAGGATTTGGTGAATTTCATCAAAGAAGAGGATAATATTCCCTGCTTCTTTTACTTCATTGACTAGATTTTGAACGTTTTCTTCAAAGCTACCACGGTATTGAGTACCAGCCTCAAGACCTGAGATATCAATGGAAATGATTTCCTTGTTCTTAATAGCAGCTGGAACATCTCCGTTCACAATGGCTTGCGCCAAGCCTTCGACAACGGCTGTCTTACCAACACCTGCATCTCCGACCAAAACAGGATTGTTCTTGGTACGACGTGAGAGGATTTCAGATGTTTCTTGAATTTCCTTGTTTCGTCCGATAACAGGATCCAACTTGCCCTCACGAGCTTCCGCTGTCAAGTTACGACCTAGTTTAGCAAGGACACCGTCTTGTTTCATACCTGAAGCGTGTTGTTGCATTTGCGCATCAGATTCTGCATTTCCTGGTAATTGCCCCGTTGCACGATACTGAGCAAATTCCTCAGGTGTCACTTCTCGTCCATTAATCAAGTAGCGACGGTTTTCAGAACTATATCCTCGCATACCACCCATCAATTGGTTAAATAAATCATCCATGTTGTTAAAGTTATTAAAGTTGTTGTTCATATTCTTTACCTCGTTTATTGTTAATTATTTGCGATCTCTGATATTGACTATCTTTGACCTTTATTTTAAAAAATTTAGACTAGCTAACTAGCTACTCTACGTATAATTTCTGGTTTTTCTTTCTTAAATGAGCCTTTTATCATCTTCTTTTCAAAGTCTGTTAGATTAAACATAGGCCTCACCCCTTTCTAGGGTATCTATCGTACATTTTCAAGAAATAGAATCATTGAAAATGAAGTTTTCTAAGGAATTCATTTTCCTTATGTTTCTACTATACCACATTGGTCAGTAAAAGTCAATAACTTTTTGACCAAATTTGACTATTTTTTGAAAATTTTTTTGAAGTGCAAAAAAAGCCCCTAGAAAACGAATTTTCTAGAGACTTTCTCTATCAAGTTCAAGAGAGAAGTAGAATTCTCACTTACCAAGTTTCATGTTTCTTCTAAAAAAGCTTAAGCTTTACGTTTTACGAAGAATACCAATCCACTCAATGCCAAGACTACAAATCCAAGCGCAGAAAGGATAGAGGATGCTTCACCTGTGTTTGGAAGTTCAGCCTTACCTTTAGTCTCCGTAGCTGGAGGCGCTGGTGTTGGATCCTCTTTTTGTCCTGGATCAGTTGGTTCTGTTCCTGGAGTTGGATTTGTTCCTGGATTATTTGGGGTTGGATCTGGTGTTGTTCCTGGAACATTTGGCGTTGGTGCTGGATCCGGTGTTGGGTTTGGAACAGTGTATTTATTTGTAAATACAACTGCTTTACCATCTGCATATGAGACAGTCGCAGTCAAGAGACCTTGACCATCTGCAACTACAGTGACTGTTACGGTATGCTCAGTCTTATCGTATTCAATACCCTCTTCAGTACCAACTTTTTCAACCAAGGTATAAGTGTGAGTACCTGCTCCTTCGAATGAACGAACAAAGGCTACTTTACCTTCGGCAGTATTCTTAGCTGTAGCTACAACGGCGCCTTTCTCTTTCAATTCGAAAGTATAAGCATCAGCCGCAAGTTCTTTACCTTCAAGTTTCTTAGTTGCTTCAATCGTAGCTTCTACCGCTGGTGCTTTGAAGCTATTCGTGAAGACACTACCTGATGGATATTCAACAGCTGCCTTCAAGGCATTTGTTGCTGCATCTTTGGTTACTTTTACCACTGCAGTCTTTTCTGTATCATAAGTAATACCAGTTGCCCCAGCATTAACTTCTTTTACAATATAAGTATACTCACCTTCTGCATCATAGTTGATTCCATTAAATGTTACTTTTCCACCTTGGTTTGTTTTTGTATCAATTTTTTGTCCATCTTTGTACAATTCAAATTGGAATTCACCATCAACCAAAGCACGACCAGTCAATTCTTTCGTAAACTCAAGTGTTGCTGATGTAGCTGTTGGAGCTGGTGCTGTATAAGTATTTGTGAAGACACGTTCTGTATCTGCATCTTCTACAGTCGCAACCAATTGGCCTTTACCATCATCCGCAACAGTGACGATCACTTCATACGCATTTTGATCATAAGTGATTGTTTTATCGTCACCAGCTTTTTCAGTAATAGTGTAAGCGTAATCGCCTGCTGCTGAGAAAGTGACGTTGAAGACAACTTCTCCTGAAGCAGTATTCTTAGCCGTAGCTACAAGGTCTGAACCTTCTTTCAGTTCAAATGTGTAAGCATCAGCTTCAAGCACTTTACCTTTCAAGACTTTCTCAGCCTTGATTGTAGCCTGCGCAGGTTCCGCTTTATAGTTATTAACGAAAACTGGTGTTTCACTTGTAACTGTTGCAACAAGTTGACCTGAGCCATTATCTTTTACTTCTACAGTTGCTGGGTGTTCTGTTTTATCATAAGTTACACCAAGTTTATTGCCAACCTTTTCTGTAATAGTATAGTTATATACTCCTGCTGTTGAATAGCTAATTTCAGAAAAACGAATTAATCCACCAGCAGTATTCTTTGCTGTCGCAACAACCTTGTCACCCTCTTTCAGTTCAAACTCAAACTCATCTATCTCTAACTCTTTACCATTCAAAACTTTTTTAGCTTCAATAGCAATTTTTGCTGGAGCAGATTTATATGTGTTTGTGAAGGTTGGTTCTGCAGATGTGACAGTTGCTGTTAAAACTCCATTTTGGAAAGTTGCTGCTACAGTAACTTCCTTGGCTTCTGTATCAAATGTAACGCCTGAAACTGCTGTTGAAGTGTCTTCTTTGATGATGTAATGATAAGTTCCCGCGCCTTTTACTTGGAGATTCTCAAAGGTAATCGTTCCATCAGCTTTTGATTTTGCTGTGGCTACAGGTTCCTTCAAGTTCTCTGCAGTAAACAGGTTAAAGGTAAACTCTTCTGCTTTTGGAAGTTTATCTGCACGTCCTTCTACTACTTTCTTAGCCGTCACATTGAATACAGCTGGAACAGGTTCATCTTTAAGATGAATAGTAGAACCCGCAGCACCGAGTTTGACTGTATACTCTTTTTCATCTAGTTTATAACCTGATGGAGCAGTCTTCTCTTTGATCTTAAACGTTTTACCTTCCCATTTCTGATCATAAGTTTTCGTAAGCGCTACTCCTTTTTCATTCGTAGTCACTTCTGTTGTTTCACTTGCATCATCTGCTGCTGTCACAGTATATACTGCACCCGAAACTGGAGCAAGAGTGAAGGCATCAGTCTTATGAATCTTAATTTGGTATGCAGTAGATGCTACAATCGTACCAGAAATCAAAGATGTCGCCTCAGCTGTCATATCAAGTGCTCCCGGACGACTTGTATTCTGTGCTAATTTAGTCCCGTCAGCCAACGACAGAGCAACCCTATTTCCTACTTTACTTCCATCATTAGGAGTTGTTGTGTTATAAGATACTATATAAGAGGTCGTTCCATCTTTAAAAATGATATCGAATGAAGTATAGTTTTCGTTCCACGAAACGGTATAGTCTTGTCCCTCAGTTAACAATACTGCATCATCTGGAACAGCAGAAGTCCCAACAGTGATATCTGCCTTATATACTTTTAGAGTCTCAGGAATATACTGTGCGGGAGTGTAACTAGTATCATCATTTGGTATAGTATCATGTAATACAATATTTTGTCCTAAGTCTTGTTTCTCTGTATTTACACGTACACGCCAGACAGACCATGCATCTCCCTTGCTAACCGAACCAATCTCAGCCAGTTTTGGAGAGTTCCAACTTTCAAGGGCAGCACGACCCCCAATTTTAGCGTAATTTTCAGTACCAACTTTGGGACCATCGATTGTTTTTGATGAATAAATGTGAGTCACTTCTTGCTTCAATGAGGATGAATTAAAGTTAATGCGGGTCTTATTCTGATCTTTTAAGAATCTAAAAGAAACAGAAAAATTCCCTGACACATCCTTTACCTTATCTCCACCAGTTTTCTCTAAATATTTATCCAGGTTTTTCAAGGTGATTTTTGCTTTCCCACCTTGATCAGTACCATTTGAAGTCACTTCAGCTTCTCCAATAGTAACTTTTGTTGTCGGATCAATTAAATCCTGACTCCCCTCATAAACTGCCATAGGAGCAGGTATATCAAAGGTAAAATAATCTCCATTATTCAGATGTTCATTATACTGTTTGAGATCAAAAGTCACACGAAGCTTATATGCTAAATTCGTACGAAGCTCGAAATCTCCTTCTGAACTCACATTTTGCTTAGTATCTGAAGCATCTAACAGATCAATGTCTGTAATTACTTGTGTTAATTCTTTTGATACTGGATTATCTGCTTTAACAATGCCTACTAAAACAGATGCTAGAGCTAAAATAGCAAAAACTAACGCAGAAAATTTAGAAAGCATTTTTAACGCTTTGCTTTTCGACATTTCTTCTCCTCTTTTCTATATGAAATTTTTATTTCTAATCTCCCTAAGAGATTACATCATACCATTTTGACAACCTCTATCACTAACTAGAGTTTGTCTATTATATTATAACATCTCAATACAATCTATTCAAGTATATTAACTTAAAAATACACGTATTTGCATCATTCTATAACCTAGCCATTCAATTTTTAGCTATTTATATCGGTAAACTAATATAAATAGCTTAATATATGTTGCATCTGTAATTAGGTCAATCTTTGATATTATAGTAAAAAGCCAGTCATTTTGACTGGCTTTCTTATTATTCTAATTGAATCTTAGCTCAATGCGTCATCCATTGAAAGAACTTCGTGGAAGACACGTTGTGTCAATTCAGTTTTTTGTTCTGGAGTGAGGTATTTAGTGTTTACACAGTATCCAGAGATACGTACGATAACGTCTTCACCTGACATGATCTTTTCGTAAACATCGTTCAAGTCCATAACGTTCAAGTTAACGTGTTGTCCACCGTTTTCAAAGTAACCATCAAGGATTGTTACCAAGTTATCAACTTGTTCGTCACGAGTCTTACCAAGAGCACGTGGTGAAACTTGAGTTGTCAATGAGATACCATCAGCTGCGTAACCAAAGTCAAGGCTAGCAAGTGAGTTCAAGTTTTGCAACCAGCCACCTTTAGCTTTGTTAGATGGGTTAGCACCTGGTGAGAAGAATTCAAGTTTAGACAAGTTCACAGAACCATCTTCGTTGAGGTATACACCTTTGTGGACTGGTGAGTTACCAGTTTGTTTAGAGTAAGCAACGTTAGATGTGATTGTCAAAAGTGATACAGTAGCTTCTGCGTCTTTGTAAAGTTTGTGGCTACGTAGACGAGTTGTGTAAGCTTCGATCAACCATTCTGCCAATTCGTTTGAACGAGGGTCATCTTCACCCCAACGAGGGTATTCACCGATTGTTTCATAATCGTAGATGTAACCATTTTCATCACGGATTGGTTTAACTGTAGCGTACTTGATAGCTGACAATGTATCAACAGTGTTAGCAAATCCACAGATACCGAATCCCATGTTAGCGCGTTGTTTAGTTGGCAAGAAGGCCATCTGAACAGCTTCGTAGTTGTACTTGTCAGTCATGTAGTGGATGATGTTCAAAGCATCTACGTAAGTGTCAGTCAACCAGTCAAGAGATTTTTCAAAGTTAGCTTTAACTGATTCGAATTCAAGAACTTCGTCACGGATTGGTTCGATGTCAAATACTTTGTAGTCTTTGTGAACATCGTCGTAACCACCGTTCAAACCAGTAAGAAGGGCTTTCAATACGTTTACACGAGCACCGAAGTACTGGATGTTGTGGCGTTGTTCTTCATTTTCTGGGTCAAGTGGAGACACACAGCATGAGATACAGCTCATTTCACCATATCCGTCTTTAGCCATTGTTGTTACACCTTCGTATTGGATAGAAGAGTGTTTGTGGCTCATGTGCATACAGTAGCGACGGAAGTTGTATGGCAATTTGTCAGTCCAAAGAACTGTCAAGTTTGGTTCTGGAGAGTTACCGATGTTGTCAAGAGTGTTCAAGAAACGGTAGTCCATCTTAGTAACACGGTGACGACCGTCGTTACCCATACCAGCCATAGAAGTTGTGATGAAGGTTGGGTCACCTGAGTACAATTGGTCATAAGCTTTTGTACGAGCAAATTTAACTGTACGAAGTTTCATAACGAAATCATCAACAAATTCTTGGATTTCTGATTCAGTAAATGTACCACGAGCAAGGTCACGTTCTGCAAAGATGTCCAATACGATTGGCACACGTCCTAGAGATGTAGCAGCACCGTTGATAACACGGCAGACAGCCATGAAGGCGATGTTAACCCATTGGATAGCTTCTTTAGTGTTCATCGCTGGTTTGCGAACATCAACTCCGTAAAGGTCACCCAAGCGAACAACTTGTTGCAATGCTTGGTATTGAAGGTTGATTTCTTCACGAAGACGGATTGTTTCTTCATCGATTTCTTCGATTGCATTCCAGTCGTTTACTTTTTCTTGCATCAAGTAGTCTGCACCGTAAAGAGCAAGACGTGCGTAAACACCGATGATACGTCCACGTGAGTAGGCATCTGGAAGACCAGTTACAGTGTGAGCGTGACGAGCGCGACGAATGTTTGAAGTGTAGGCACGGAAAATACCGTCGTTAACTGTTGTTACGTATTTAGTGAAGATTTCGTGAACAGCTGGATCTGGTTCGTATCCATTTTCTTTCAAAGTAGTTTCAGCCATACGGATACCACCTTTTGGCATGAAGTTCAATTTGAAGAGTTCATCGTTTTGGATACCGAAGATCACTTCGTTTTCTTTGTCGATAAATCCAGCAGGAATATCAGCAATAGATGTTGGACGAGTGTCCATTGGGAAACGAGTTTCTTCGTAGTGTGCTTTTGTTTCTTCTACGATTTTTTTGATGTGAAGTGAACGTTCTGTTGGTCCAGCAAGGAAACTTTCATCTCCATCGTAAGGTGTGTAGTTAGCCTGAACGAAGCGAGAAATACTTGCTTTTTCTTTCCAATCTACGCCTTTGAAGCCTTCCCAAGCTTTATCAAAAATGTCTTGTGCTTCAACAACTGTCTTAACAACCATGTTAATATCCTCTTTTTCTAGTAACAGTCATCTGTTACATTCTTTAGACAAGTATACCATACAGTAACCGATTTCAACAAGAGAAAAACAGCATTTTAGACGCTTTCTTTTATAATACAGTCTCTTTTTCGTTCTTATCTGTATTATATTTTTGAAAGTCGGTTTGGACTTTTCCACTTTTTCAGAAAAAAGGGTATAATAAATAGAAAACAACACTAGAAAGGGATTGAAATGCTCATATTTCCATTGATTAATGATCTGTCCAGAAAAATCATCCATATCGACATGGATGCCTTTTTTGCTGCGGTGGAAATCAGAGATAATCCTAAGTTAAAGGGCAGACCTGTCATTATCGGAAGCGACCCCAGACAAACAGGTGGTCGAGGTGTCGTTTCTACCTGTAGCTACGAGGCACGAGCTTTTGGTGTTCATTCAGCCATGAGTTCTAAAGAAGCTTATGAGCGTTGTCCCCAAGCTGTCTTTATCTCCGGGAATTATGAAAAGTATAAGGCAGTTGGACTTCAGATTCGAGCTATTTTTAAACGCTACACTGATTTGATTGAACCTATGAGTATTGACGAGGCTTACTTGGATGTGACAGAAAATAAACTCGGTATCAAGTCAGCCGTCAAAATTGCCCGCCTCATCCAACAGGATATCTGGCAGGAACTACACCTGACTGCTTCTGCAGGCGTTTCCTACAATAAATTTCTAGCTAAAATGGCCAGTGATTATCAGAAGCCACATGGTTTGACAGTGATTCTACCTGACAAAGCCCAAGACTTTCTCAAGCAAATGGACATTGCTAAATTTCATGGTGTAGGAAAGAAGACAGTAGAAAAGCTTCATGAAATGGGCATTTATACTGGTGCAGACTTATTGGACGTCTCTGAAGTCACTTTAATCGATCGCTTTGGCAGACTCGGCTTTGACCTTTATCGAAAGGCAAGGGGCATTCATAACTCACCAGTCAAGTCCGATCGCATTCGTAAGTCCATTGGCAAGGAGAAAACCTATGGGAAGATTCTGCAAGTAGAAGAAGACATCAAAAAAGAGCTGACTCTTCTCTCAGAAAAGGTAGCTCTCAATCTCAGCAAGCAGGACAAAGCTGGAAAAATCATTATCCTAAAGATTCGTTACACCGACTTCTCCACTCTGACTAGACGAAAAAGCCTCCCACAAGCTACACAGAACGCCAGCCAAATTGCGCAAACCGCCCTTCAACTCTACGAAGAACTAGCTGAAAAAGAAAAAGGTATCCGTTTACTAGGAATCACAGTGACAGGATTTTAAATCCTTGAGGAGATTCATTGGTTTAAATCAAATGAGGTTGGAACAGAAGTGTTTCAGCCTCATTCTGTTTTAAAAATAATTCTTAGAGCGTGATAGCTAACCACTAAAACAGTCATAGGTACTACCCTAAATTGCTGAGCAACATGCAGCAGGCTGTATCAGTATTATTCCCCTTTTAGACTCTAAAAATTCCTAATTCAAGAAAGCTCCTTTCTCTGATTCTCTCTCTTTTACTAGAAAACTGAATGCTTTTGGGAAATATAGTTTAGTTTGACGCCCTACCGAGTTTGTACTAGGATATATACTATAATTTTTAAATAATATTGCCACGCATATACTTGGACTACAATATTTTTTGACAGTTTATTAATGAAAAGGAACAGTTGGTTTTAATTAAGTATTAACTCTAACACTTAAAACTAAAAATGTGAGATAGATTTCAAATAGCTCCTAGTAAAAAACTGTTTTCCTCAAGTGGTAGATATTGACACCTTCATTTTTATTTGTTAAACTGGAAAATATAAAAGTACCGACCGGTCGGTTTTAAAGAAAGGACTTAACATGAAAAAAACTATGCTAGAAAAAACAATCGATTCTATTGAAAAACAAAATCAACGAGTACGTCAACAACAAATACGTCATCACGAAACCATTCAAAAGCAAATAAAACTGCAAAAAAAACTGTTTGATCGATTATCACAAGGAGAGAGTGGTATCCGACTTTCTCGTTTGGGAGTGAAATGTGGGTATGCTACAATCACTGGTGGGCTCATCACTACTTTGTTTAGTCCTTGGAATGGTTTAGGAATAATGGCCATCGGTGGGATTTCAGTTCTCTCAAACTTGTATCACATCAAACGTATAGAAGCAAAATTAAAAAAGTAGAGTGGTTTTCTTAAGAAGGAGGCTTGTTAGACGCTCAAATATTACCTTTTCTTCTTTTTTTGATAAAATAAATTTAATAAAACAGAGAGAAGGAACTCAATGGTCGCAAAAACAGAAAAATCTCAAGCAATGATTGAAAAAATTTTATCAACAGCTTCACAGCTTTTTATTCACAACGGCTATGAAAAAACAAGTATACAAAACATAGCGCAAACAGCTAGTATTTCAAAAGGAGCCATTTATCACCATTTTCAATCAAAAGATGAAATTCTTTTTGCAGTTTTAAAACAGCGTTATCAATTGATGGAAAAGGAATTGCTAGACTGGCTTGAATCCACCAGTCATTTAACTGGAAGAGAACAGCTCAAAGAAATCTTTCAGTTTAGTTTAAAAAGTCAGAAAACTAACTACGAAATGTTGAATCACGCGCCTCTTGATGCAGAGTTCATGCTGACTACTATCCGTTACAATCTGCGTATAGGAACTCCCCTTATTGCAGATATTATAAAAAAAGGAATAGAAGATCAGTCCATTCAACCCATCCCCTTCCCTAATGAAGTGGCCGAGACAATCTTGCTTTTGACTAACTTTTGGGTAGAAGGAAGTATTTTTGAAAATTCTTCCGAAAAAATAGTTGATCGTATCTATTTTTTACAATTTATGCTTCAATCCATCGGCTTAGATATTTTTGATGAATCTTTGATCCAAGAAATTTTAAGCCAATCAAATTAAATACAATCTTTTCGTTTACTTTTAAAGCCTTGGATAAACGTAGGACAAGGTGACATAATAAGGTAATAGAAAATAAACTAAACAATTATAAAAAATAGGATAGTTCCCCAAATGTTTTTTTGGAGAACTATCCTATTTTATTCTATTTTCAACTTATACAAACAAACGCACAAAACTATAGAGCAACAAGACACTACCGAGTACGATACGGTATTTACCAAAGAGTGTAAAGTCGTGTTTCTTCACATAGCTGGTCAAGAAACGAATGGCAACCATGCTGACTGCAAAGGCAACACCCATAGCAACCAAGAGCAAGAACAGTTGTCCAAAACTCAAAAGTTGACCTGCTTTAATAAATTTGAAAATCTTTAAAGCACTGGCTCCGAACATAACAGGAATTCCGAGATAGAAGGTAAACTCTGTTACGACAGATCGACTTGTTCCATTCAACAAACCACCAACGATAGTCGCACCTGAACGGCTCGTTCCTGGGAAGAGGGCGAGGACTTGGAAGAGCCCAATGTAAAGGGCTGTTTTATAAGGCAACTTGTCTAACTCTGTTACTGTTGGTTCAATGGCTTGCGCCTTATTTCGTTTTTCAAGATAGATAAAGGCAACACCATAGATAATCAACATGATCGCAACTGAAACCATGTTGTGGAAGTTGGCATAAAACCAATCATCTAGTTTAAAAACTAATAGCAAAGGCAAGGTCGCAACGAAAACTTTTGACCACAATTGCCAAGTTCTGCGAACTTCGACCTTAGTTTTACCAGGTTTGAAGGGATTGAGCTTATTAAAGTAAATGACCGTAACTGCTAAAATGGCACCAAGCTGGATGACAACATTAAACATGGACACGAAGGCTCCATTTTGGTCCTTGTATTGTACAAATTCTTCAACCAAGATCAAGTGGCCAGTACTTGATATGGGCAACCATTCTGTAATTCCTTCAACAATCCCAAAAAAGATTGACTTCAAAATTTCAATAAAATACATACATTACTCCTTTTTCTGTCCTCTATTATAGCATAATTTCGGATGTTGCGATAGATTTTTTAGAAGGCGCCGATGCTACCACCGCCTCCGCCTCCTGAGAAGCCTCCACCCGAACTTCCACTTCCAGAAGATACAGAGTAGTTGCTAGCTGTATTTGCGACAGCTGTGTATTGCTTGATTTGTGCAGTTGAAGCATGGAACTGTGTGTGCCAACCATAGGCTACATAAAGATTCAAATCTGGATTATCAAGCTGAATATGGCGGACTTTCATTAACTTGCTCACCTTCTTGGCATAACCAAAGAGAGTCGCATAGACCAGTAGACGATTCCAAAGGACGATGCTCTCTAACTCGGCTTGATCCAGATGGGCGATATCCCGAATCATATTTTCAAAACTCGTCCAGAGATAGAAGATCTCCGCTCCTTCCTCTGTTAGAACGCCATCACGATAGGCGTCTCGCATCGCAAAATGAACCCAAAAACTTGCTATCAGCCCTGTCAACCCCAAGAGAAGGAAAGGAATTGAGAAGAAACCGTGAGTCTGCCAACTATAGTAAAAGAATAGCAGTCCACCTAGAGCCGTTATGGCTGAACAAACTCGCATCCCGAGAGCAAGACGGCGTTCCCCGCTTGTCAAGGGACGATAATAGCTGGGAATACGAAGTACATGGACCTTATCCTTGACACAAGACTGAATGCGTTGAAGTCTTCCTTCAAAGGAGCGTTTGAGACGCGAGCCTGTTTCTCGGATATGTTTTTCATCTGACTCTTTGGCACCACGGTAAAGGGAAGAGGAGACTTGGTAATCAGGGAAGAGCTCTGAAATAGCCAATTCTTTCTTGTTTGACAAAGTCATGCGCAGACATTCCTTCTCAAAATTGGACAACCCCTTTTCACTGATAATGCGCACATAAGGTTCCTCATCCCCTTGGAAAATAGATAAATGGCCTCGATCTACTAAATCCAACAAGGTTGCCTGAATCAAACGTTCAAAAGTAAATTTACCAAACCCTGATTTGTTTAGGGGATTGACTTCCTCTAAGGAAGTTGAATACACTGCTTCTGCTAAAACCATTGGAGGCAAATCCATCGGTGGCTCATAAAGCCTGTGATCTTTTGGAAAGACCTTTTTAATGCTTGTACTCTGACGAAACATTCTATAAAAGATAGGAATTGGAAGTAAGAGACTCACAAAAATGACCGGGAAGACCCATTTCATCAGAATCTCACTTTGCGCTTTTTCTGTCGCTATATTGCTTTCAATCCGGTTAAAATCGGTTAGACGTTCTTCCTCTAATCCTTGATCTGGAGCTCCTGCAAAAGCACTTCTCGGCCAGTATGCGTGTAATTCGATTTGTCTCTTTCTAGGAAGGTCTTCCATTTTGACATGATAGAGATTATTTGCTTTTTCAACACTAGAGTCCCTTAGGAGTTGGCCTGCATGAAAATAGAGTTTCTCTGCTGGAGTATCAGAGCTAACCTTAAACTCAATCTCTTCGATGTCTCCGGTACTATCGGTCAAGGGTTGCCAATTTAACTCTGCGATATCCTTATATAAGAAGAGAAGGTTTGTTAGTTTCCAGGTAACCGTTACCCGAACAGTATCTCCGGCATATCCAGGATTATAAATTTTTACCTTGTAGCCATCCTCTTCCTCCATAGTATAGAAGGAAGCATTTTGAACAATTCTTCCATTTTTAGAGACCTGAACAGTTGGGTCGGGATCAATGTCAAATCCTTCTGGCATTTTCCCAGCTTTCCCGAGTCCAACTAACTGACCATTATAATCATCTCCAAAGCGGTAGGTAATTGTTTCCTTAAAAATTGCAGTATTATCTGCATGAATATTCAAATCACCCTGATAGGACAAGATATCAAAGTCTACTGCAAAAACCAGACTCGGTATAAATAATAAATAAGTAAATACCAAAGCCAACAGCCATCTTTTTTTCATAATTGGTTCCCTTTCAATCTTTTTACCATTATATCATTTTTTATAAGTAAAGGCTTACTTGTATTGAAAATCTCACTATTTTTAGATACAATAGAGAGAGTCATTTTTAGACTAGAAATAGGAGAAAACATGAAAAAATTATGCTTATCTATCCTTGCTAGCCTAGCCCTTACCTTAGGACTAGTTAGCCAAGTCCAAGCCGACGAATATTTACGCATCGGAATGGAGGCAGCTTACGCTCCCTTCAACTGGACACAAGACGACGATAGTAACGGCGCCGTCAAAATCGACGGGACCAACCAATATGCCAACGGCTACGATGTTCAAATTGCTAAAAAGATTGCCAAAGACCTAGGCAAGGAACCATTGGTCGTGAAAACCAAATGGGAAGGACTTGTTCCAGCCCTTACTTCTGGCAAAATCGATATGATCATTGCCGGTATGAGCCCAACCGCTGAACGCAAACAAGAAATTGCTTTTTCAAGCAGTTACTATACTAGCGAACCGGTTCTATTGGTAAAAAAGGACTCTGCCTATGCGAATGCCAAATCTTTGGAGGACTTTAGCGGAGCAAAAATCACTTCTCAACAAGGTGTTTACCTTTATGACCTGATTTCCCAAATTCCAGGTGCCAAAAAAGAAACTGCTATGGGTGACTTCGCTCAGATGCGTCAAGCTCTGGAGGCTGGTGTTATTGATGCCTATGTTTCTGAACGACCTGAAGCAATGACCGCTGAGTCTGCCAACGCTAAGTTCAAAATGATCCAACCTCAACCAGGTTTCAAAACTGGCGAAGAAGATACAGCTATTGCCATTGGACTTCGTAAAGATGACAGTCGCATCAGCCAAATCAATGCAAGCATCGAAACCATCTCTAAGGATGAGCAAGTAGCCCTCATGGATCGTATGATCAAAGAGCAACCTGTGGAGTCTACAACAACGGAGGAAGAAAGTAGTTTCTTTAGCCAAGTCGCTAAGATCCTTTCTGAAAACTGGCAACAACTCTTGCGTGGTGCTGGTATCACACTCTTAATCTCCATTATCGGGACCATCACAGGTCTCCTTATCGGACTTGCGATTGGGGTCTTCCGTACCGCTCCACTATCTGAGAACAAGGCAATGTACGCCCTACAGAAACTAGTCGGTTGGATTCTCAATGTCTATATCGAGATATTCCGTGGTACACCGATGATTGTTCAATCTATGGTTATCTACTATGGAACTGCCCAAGCTTTTGGTATTAACCTTGACCGCACACTAGCCGCTATCTTCATCGTCTCAATCAACACGGGTGCCTACATGACAGAGATCGTTCGTGGTGGTATTCTAGCAGTTGACAAAGGTCAGTTTGAAGCTGCAACCGCTCTTGGTATGACCCACAATCAAACCATGCGTAAGATTGTCCTACCTCAGGTTGTCCGTAATATTCTACCTGCTACTGGTAATGAGTTTGTCATCAATATCAAAGATACCTCTGTATTGAACGTTATTTCAGTTGTTGAGCTTTATTTCTCAGGAAATACTGTAGCAACACAAACCTATCAATACTTCCAGACCTTTACCATCATCGCCGTGATTTACTTTGTCCTCACCTTTACTGTGACCCGTATCCTACGCTTGATCGAACGTCGTATGGACATGGATACTTACACTACAGGTGCTAACCAAATGCAAACGGAGGATTTGAAAAAATGACACAACCAATCCTTGAAATCAGACACCTCAAAAAATCCTATGGGCAAAACGAAGTGCTAAAAGACATTTCTCTCACCGTCCATAAAGGAGAGGTTATTTCCATCATCGGGAGCTCTGGAAGCGGAAAATCAACCTTCCTTCGTTCAATTAATTTACTAGAAACACCTACAGAGGGAGAGATTCTCTATCGAGGAGAAAATGTCTTAGAAAAAGGCTATAACCTCACCCATTATCGTGAAAAACTCGGTATGGTTTTCCAATCTTTCAATCTCTTTGAAAATCTGAATGTCCTTGAAAATACAATCGTCGCCCAAACGACTGTCCTCAAACGCGACCACTCTGAAGCTGAAAAAATTGCCAAAGAGAATCTCGAAAAAGTTGGTATGGGAGAACGTTACTGGCAAGCCAAGCCTAAACAACTCTCAGGGGGACAAAAGCAACGCGTGGCTATCGCCCGCGCTCTCTCCATGAATCCTGATGCCATTCTCTTCGACGAACCAACATCTGCCCTTGACCCAGAAATGGTCGGAGAAGTCCTCAAAATTATGCAGGATTTGGCTCAAGAAGGCTTGACCATGATCGTCGTAACCCACGAAATGGAGTTCGCCCGCGATGTCTCTCACCGTGTCATCTTTATGGATAAGGGTGTCATTGCTGAAGAAGGCAGGCCTGAAGAACTCTTTACAAATCCTAAAGAAGAACGGACAAAAGAATTTCTTCAACGTTATCTCAGCTAATAAACAAAGACTGCATAAGGAATGCAGTCTTTTTAGTTTGTATTTGTAAAGAAAAAGGCAGACTCGATTCAGGAATCTGCCTGTGACCACAGTTTAATCTTCAAATTTTTCATGATTTTTTTCATAGAAATCGATTAAACCAAGAGCTGTTTCAAATGAAATATTTTTAACTTTTGCGCGTCCTTGTGCTAGAGCAATGATAGACATTTCACGCGCATTCGTTTCTTTAGAGATACGGTAGCCTGTGATTTTCTTATCACGAACCCAGCCAACAACTGCTTCTACTTTTTCAAAGTTCGACTTAGCCATGTTCTTCTCCTAAATTATTCTTTACAATACTTAATTGTATACGTTTTTATTTCGTTTGTCAATAAAAAAACATATATTCGTCGCAACTATATTATTCTGCATATTTTTATTTGGCTTTTAAAGCCGATAATATATGAGTTCTTATGTCCTCAACTCCATTAGGATTTGCTGGTAGAAAGATTGTATTATTACCCTCTTTATCTGCAAAATTATTCAACGTATCTAAGTACTGGTTCGTTAATAGGATAGACATGATTTGTTCTTCAGTTAGCTCAACATTGGCTCCCTTTAACTCTTGGATAGAATCAGCTAGTCCGTCAACAATTGCTTTACGCTGCTCTGCAATCCCTACACCATGTAGGCGATCTTTTTCTGCTTCAGCTTCTGCTGCGGTCACGATTTTAATCTTATCTGCTTCAGCAAGCTCTTGCGCCGCAACTCTCTTACGTTGAGCCGCGTTAATTTCATTCATTGATTGTTTTACTTCAGCATCAGGTTCAACCTTAGTAATCAGCGTTTTGACAATGATATACCCATACGTAGACATTTCTTCAGCCACTTGTTTTTGAACTTCTAAGGCGATTTCATCCTTCTTCTCAAACAACTCATCTAGGGTTAGCTTTGGTACAGATGAACGCAAAGCATCTTCAATATAGGATTTAATTTGGGCTTCCGGACGCATCAATTTATAATAGGCATCTGTGACGTTGTTTTCATTTACTCGATACTGAGTTGCTACATTCATCGTTACAAATACATTATCTTGCGTCTTTGTCTCTACAACAATCTCACTTTGCAACAAGCGTAGTTGAACTCTTGCCGCAATCCTATCAATTCCAAAAGGAGCTCGTAAATGAATACCACTATTGCTCAACTTTTGGTATTTACCAAAGCGTTCTATGATAGCGACAGATTGTTGTCGAACCACATACACAGAACTAACCATAATCACTGATGCAATCACCACTAAAAACAATAAAATAAGTAAAATTTGTAAAACCATGGGAATCTCCCCCTTTCGTCACCCTCATTATAGCACCATCAACATCATTACGCAAATAATATGATAATAATTTTATTTTAGCTTAAACTAACATATTATACAACGTTTCGTTCCCATTCAAATTAATATAAGATGGGTCAAACTTTTCCATTCGATGAATCAATCCAGCATAATCATGCTTATTGGCAAGAGCTACCCCAATCAATACAGGACCTGTCCCCTTGCTTGCTCGTTTGATATATTCAAAACGAGTGATGTCATCATTTGGCCCCAAAATGTCATTTACAAACTCTCGTAGAGCTCCTGGACGTTGTGGGAAATTCACTACAAAGTAATGCTTGATTCCATCGTAAATCAAGGCACGTTCTTCCATCTCTGGCATGCGGTTGATATCGTTATTTCCTCCAGAAATAATACAACAAATCGTCTTGCCTTTGATATAGTCTGATAAAACTTCCAAGGCTGCAACACTAGCAGCCCCTGCTGGTTCCGCTACAATTCCTTGCTTGGAATAAAGATCAATCAAGGTTTCAGAAATCAATCCCTCGTCCACCCCAATCAGCGTTTCAACATTCTTACGGGTCGCTTCGTAGGTCAACTGTCCAACTTTCTGTACAGCTATCCCATCAGCAAACTTATCAATTTCTTTGAGTTTAACTGGTCCTCCAGCTTCAAAGGCAGCTTTCATAGAGCGAGCACCATTAGCTTCTACCCCAATCACTTCAATAGTCGGGTTGGTTTCCTTAATATAAGTAGAAACACCGGCAATCAATCCGCCACCGCCTACTGGTACAAGTACTGTATCAAAATCAATAGACTCTTTACGGGCTTCTTCAAGAATCTCATAAGCTACTGTTCCTTGACCAGCCTGAACATGCGCATCATCAAAAGGATCAATGAAGGTGCGGTTTTCTGTCAGTGTAAATTCTTGTGCTGCCTTAGCAGAAGCATCAAAGGTATCCCCGACCAACTTGATTGTCACAAACTCTCCACCGAAAAAGCGAACCTGCCCAATCTTTTGTTGCGGTGTTGTGATGGGCATAAAGATCGTTGCAGGAATCTTCATCTCATTACAAGTATAGGCGACACCTTGGGCATGATTTCCCGCAGAGGCACAGACTACACCACGCTCACGTTCTTCTTTTGATAGTTGAGAAATGGCATAATAGGCCCCACGAATTTTAAAAGAGCGAACTCGTTGCGCATTCTCCTTTTTGAGATAAATCTTTGCTTGGTATTTTTCTGATAAATAATGATCATATTCTAGTGGTGTATCAACTACTACACCACTCAAAACTTTGTGGGCTTTCACCACATCTTTTGCACTTAGCATTGTCTCCTCCTCAAGTACTTTTCAAGATAAAAAACGAGTTAGGTACCCCCAACTCGCCTTCTGTCTCTCTTTACAAGAATTAATTGTAGATTTTGAATGCGTCGTCGTCGTTTTTACCAACGAAAGGCATTGCTTTACGCAATTCTGCACCAACTTTTTCAATTTCAAGGTTAGCTGCTTGTTCACGGTAAGCAGTTAATTTTGGACGACCAGCCTTGTAGTCATTTACAAAGTCATTTGCAAATTTACCATTTTGGATATCAGCCAAAACAGCTTTCATGTTTTCTTTAACTTGCTCAGTAATCACACGTGGACCTGATACATAGTCACCGTATTCAGCAGTGTTTGAAATAGATTGACGCATTTTCTTGAATCCACCTTCGTAGATCAAGTCAACGATCAATTTCATTTCGTGAAGAACTTCAAAGTAAGCCAATTCTGGAGCGTAACCTGCTTCTGTCAAGACTTCAAAACCTGCTTCGATAAGGGCAGTCAAACCACCACAAAGTACAGCTTGTTCACCAAACAAATCTTCTTCAGTTTCTTCTTTGTAAGTTGTTTCAAGCAAACCAACACGAGCTGCCCCAACACCTTTACACCAGTCCATAGCAATGTTTTTAGCATTTCCTGTTGCATCTTGGTATACTGCGTAAAGAGCTGGAACACCAAATCCTTCTTCATAAGTACGACGTACCAAGTGTCCTGGTCCTTTAGGAGCACACATGAAGACATCTACATCTGCAGGAACTTTGATAAATTCAAAGTGGATATTGAAACCATGAGCAAATCCAACTGCATTTCCAGCTTCCAAGTTTGGAGCGATTTCTGCTTCGTACAATTCTTGTTGGATTTCGTCTGGTGCCAAAATCATGATAACGTCAGCCAATTTAGTTGCTTCTGCTACTGTGTAAGTGTCAAATCCGTCTTCTTTTGCTTTGTCAAAAGATTTACCTGGACGCACACCGATGATGACATCACGACCTGAATCACGCAAGTTTTGCGCATGCGCATGTCCTTGTGAACCATAACCGATTACGGCGATTTTTTTACCGTCAAGCGCTGCTACTTTAACATCTTTTTCATATTCCATTTGAACTGCCATAGTTTTTCTCTCTTTTCTATTCTTTATTGCCTTATAGGCTGGTTTAACAAATTTAAGTTATTTTTATACTCAATGAAAATCAAAGAGTATTAATCGCGGGTAAATCCAGTTGCACCCGTACGAGCGATATTTTTAATACCATATGGTCGAATCACTCGCAATAAAGCTTCACTCTTTTCAGCATTTCCAGTCATCTGGATGGTGATTGAGCTTGGAGCCACATCTACTACCGTTGCACGGAAAGGTTGGATAATGGCCAAGATTTCTGCACGCTTCTCAGCAGGAGCAGATACCTTCACCAAGATAACTTCTCTTTCCAAGTGTGGTTTATCTGTGATATCTCGAATGCGAATCACATCAATCTGACGATTGAGCTGTTTAATGATTTGCTCTACTTCATCATGAGAAGCTACATCAATAATGATGGTGATACGTGATACATTGGGGTTCTCTGTCGCACCAACTGAGATACTCTCAATATTGACTTGACGACGAGAAAGGACACCTGTAAAACGATTCAAAACTCCTGAACGGTTTTGCAATCTAGCTGTTAACATTCTACGCATGGAACTTCACCCCCAACATCTCATGATTGCTCTTACCAGCTGGTACCATCGGTAAGACCTGTTCCTTACGAGAAATATCCACCTCGATAAACATGGGCACATCCTCTAGAATGACTTCTAGATCCTTCTCTATCGTCTCTGGATTATCAAACTTATAGTTTTTGATGCCGTAAGCCTGTGCCATCAACTGGAAGTCAGGAAGGGTATCAAAGACTGACTCGGAAGTTCTACCCTCATAGAAGGATTCCTGCCACTGACGAACCATTCCTAGTGAATGGTTATTCAACATGACAACCTTAATCGGCACCTTGTAGATGTTTAGGATTGCTAGCTCTTGGTTGGTCATTTGGAAGCCACCATCACCGACAAAAAGGATAACCTCTTTTTCTGGATTGGCAATCTTGGCTCCAATAGCTGCAGGAACTCCGAAGCCCATGGTACCCAAGCCACCTGAAGTGACTAATTGACGCTCATTTTGGTAAGGATAATACTGAGCTGTCCACATTTGGTGTTGCCCTACGTCAGTTACAACAATGGCATCTCCATTCGTCAACTCACCGATGCGTTCAATAACAGCCTGAGGTTGAACCACACGTTCTTTCTTATCATAAGAACGAACGCGGTTCTTGTCTTTAGTGACTTTTTCAATCCACTTTTCAGTATTGTTATGAACAGTTGGCTCTGCCAGTAGCATCTGCAAGGCTTTCTTAGCATCCCCCACCACAGGAATATCTGCACTGATAATCTTACCAATCTCAGCTGGGTCAATGTCGATATGAGCAACCTTGGCATTTTTAGCAAAGGTCTTAGGATTCCCAGTCAAGCGGTCATCGAAACGGCAACCAATACTAATCATGAAGTCCGCTTCAGTCATTGCAATGTTGGCTGCGAAAGAACCATGCATTCCTCCCATTCCGAGGAATAGTGGATGGCTTGTTGCAATGGTACCTTGCCCCAAAAGACTAGTGACTACTGGAATTTGGTAACGTTCAGCAAATTCATTGAGCTCCTTAGAAGCTTCTGCATAGCTGATACCACCACCTGCTAACAAAACCGGTTTCTTGGCTTTTGACAATTGCTTCAAGATTTTCTTGATTTGCATGTCATTTGGATCAAGCGTCGGTTGGTAACTTGGTAAATTCACCTCCGGTGAATAGATGAAATCTGTCACTAGAGCTGATACATCCTTTGGCAAGTCAATCACAACTGGACCTGGACGACCAGTCGTTGCGATATGCACAGCCTCCGTAATGATACGAGGAATGTCAGCCGTTTCACGTACTTGGTAATTGTACTTGGTAATGGGCATGGTAATACCTACGATATCCGCCTCCTGAAAGGCATCCTTCCCAATCCCAGCTCGTGCAACCTGACCTGTAAAGACCAAAAGGGGAACGCTATCGCTCATGGCATCTGCAATCCCTGTAATGGCATTTGTTGCTCCCGGTCCACTCGTGACGACGGCAACGCCCAACTTTCCAGTTGATTTGGCATATCCTTCAGCTTCGTGCAAACAACCTTGCTCATGGCGTCCCAAGATGTGGCGAATACCTTTAAAATTGTATATCGCATCATACAAAGGTAAGACTGCACCACCAGGATAACCAAAAATGGTATCAATCCCTAAGTCCCGAAGTGTTTCCAAAACTAGGTCCGACCCCGTCTTAGGAGATTCTAAACTGATTTTCTCCATTGTTCCCCTTTCTCTTCTCTTAAAAAAATAGCTTGTTACTATCATACCATTTTTTCAAAAATTTTCAAGGCAAAAGAGTCAATTTTCTGAATTTTCTATCTAAAAGTGTATTTATGAATTTTTCCCTCATTTTTATTAATTTTTCTACGGAATTAGGAACCTTTATTTACTTTAATTTATCAAATTAGAATATTTCCTTTCTGGATAAAATTAGTAATTCTCACACTTAGCGACCAAATTTGTATACTATATTCAGCAAAAATGAATAGTTAAAGACAAAAAAGGAAGCCACTAAGTGACTCCCTTTTAGAGCGAGGACTGATTAGTCTTCACCTTTGTTTTTCTTAATGATTTCTTCTTGTACTGACTTAGGTACATCTTCGTAGTGGTCAAATACCATCATGAATGTACCACGTCCTTGAGATGCAGAACGAAGAACTGTTGCATAACCGAACATTTCAGCAAGTGGAACGTAAGCACGAACGATTTGGCTGTTACCGTGTGCTTCCATACCATCTACACGTCCACGACGAGCAGTTACGTGACCCATAACATCACCAAGGTTTTCTTCTGGAACAGTGATGGTTACAAGCATCATTGGTTCAAGGATAGCTGGTTGTGCTGATTTAGCAGCTTCTTTAAGGGCAAGTGAAGCCG
>CAUSQY010000022.1:0-21985 GCA_963533645.1 uncultured Streptococcus sp.
AGATGGTTGCTTGGCTGGAAGCGGAAGGTGTCGGAAATGAAAAAGTCACCTATCGTCTGCGCGACTGGCTCTTTAGTCGTCAGCGTTACTGGGGTGAGCCGATTCCAATCATTCATTGGGAAGATGGGACTTCAACAGCTGTCCCTGAAAATGAACTGCCGCTTGTCTTGCCTGTAACCAAGGATATCCGGCCTTCTGGTACTGGTGAAAGCCCTCTGGCCAATCTAACTGACTGGCTGGAAGTGACTCGGGAAGATGGTGTCAAAGGACGCCGTGAAACCAATACCATGCCTCAATGGGCTGGTTCCAGCTGGTATTACCTGCGTTACATTGACCCACACAACAATGAGAAATTAGCAGACGAAGACTTGCTCAAGGCTTGGCTGCCAGTTGACATTTATATCGGTGGTGCAGAGCATGCCGTACTCCATCTCCTCTATGCTCGCTTCTGGCACAAGTTTCTCTATGATATCGGAGTGGTGCCAACCAAAGAGCCTTTCCAAAAACTCTTTAACCAAGGGATGATTCTGGGGACTAGCTACCGTGACAGCCGCGGTGCTCTGGTGGCGACTGACAAGGTCGAAAAACGTGATGGTTCTTTCTTCAACATCGAAACTGGAGAAGAGCTGGAGCAGGCGCCTGCTAAGATGTCTAAGTCTCTGAAGAATGTGGTCAACCCAGATGATGTAGTAGAGCAATATGGTGCCGATACACTGCGTGTCTATGAAATGTTCATGGGGCCGCTGGATGCGTCCATCGCTTGGAGCGAGGAAGGTCTGGAAGGCAGCCGCAAGTTCCTAGATCGGGTCTACCGTTTGATTACAAGTAAAGAAATCGTTGCGGATAACAATGGTGCACTCGACAGGGTATACCATGAAACAGTCAAGTCTGTCACAGAGCAGATTGAGGAGCTCAAGTTTAACACAGCTATTGCCCAACTCATGATCTTTGTCAATGCAGCCAACAAGGAAGAAAAGCTCTATGTCGAATATGCCAAAGGCTTTATCCAATTGCTGGCGCCTTTTGCACCGCATTTGGCTGAAGAACTCTGGCAGGCAGTAGCTCAAACTGGCGAGAGCATCTCCTATGTAGCTTGGCCAACTTATGACGAAAGCAAACTGGTCGAGGCAGAGGTCGAAATCGTAGTTCAAATCAAGGGCAAAGTTCGTGCTAAGCTAGTCGTAGCCAAAGATCTGAGCCGTGAGGAACTGCAGGAAATTGCCCTTGCAGATGAGAAAATCAAGTCTGAAATCGCCGACAAAGAAGTTGTAAAAGTCATTAGCGTACCAAATAAACTTGTTAATATCGTTGTGAAATAATTAGTTTGCATTGCATTTGCAGGAGATTTCAATCAAGTCCTCATTAGACAACAAAATGCTATTGCTATCAACTACAAAGAAGACCTTGAGAAAATTTTCTCAAGGTCTTTTGTTAGAACAATTCCCAATTAGGTGTTGAGAATTTCTTGGTTTGGGTCATATAAAAATATGTGAAATGGATTTCCATTGCCAAGGTCATCAGGGTTGCGATAGCAATGACGATGGTTGGGTTGTCTGAGAACAGAAAGGAAAGAAGCAGTCCGATAAGGAAGAATGTAGCTTGTAAGCCATAATAGATTTTGTCATACTTGAGGTAACTCTTGTTAAAATAGCCATTTGCCAGAATGGCAGCTTGGAAGAGCTCGATACCAGTATAGAAGAAGCTAGTCGCAAAGAAACGATTGGCTTCTGGATTAACCAGAAAGCTCATGGAAACAGTGACCATAATTAAGCCGATAAAAATCGGATAGTGGCTGTAAATCAAGAAGATTCCTTTATTCTCCCCTTCCTCATCAATGGCATGGTCAAACTGACCAAAATAGTTCATAAAGAGGTTGACCATGATGATGAAGTAAAGGATAGAACGGATGGAGAAATGTTCAAGGGTAAAGAAATCAGCTAGTCCCATAATCATTTCACCAAAAGTGATGATAACTAAAAGCGAAATGCGTTCGATGAGATGGGGCAGATTGATTTGAAAATGGGAAACTTTTCGAGTCAATAGGACTGGCATGATAAAGGTCAGGAGAATCCCAGTCATGTAGACATGAATCCCAAGATGAATTGGCAAGAGAGCAGCTAGGTAGACCAGGACAGTTCTGAGACCGGTCATCCAAAGAAACTCCTTGATGCTTTTACGATTGGCCGGCGTGGTAGATTTTCGAAGATATTCAACCAGATATTGGGAAAATAAGGTCAGTGTTCCAATCGTCCAGCAGAAGGCATGGAAATAGGACTGCCAGTCATTAGTAATCATGTTTGATATCAAGAGTAGCATGGCCATATTGACGAACATGACGACCATATTGAAAAGAGAATTTTTTCCGTAACGATTCGTGTAGACGATCTGAATCATCCAAGAATTGACATCAGGAAACCAAAGATGGCATCTAATGATAAGACACCATGGTGAAGATGATGGATAAGGGCAGTGGTTTTGGAAATCGCGTAGACAAAGACGAGGTCATAAAAAAGCTCGCTAAACTCTACCCGTTTGTGTTTGATAAAGATTGTCATAAGAAGACCTTTCATTGAATTTTCTAACAGTTTATTATAACAGAAAATGGATAGAATGAGGCAGATTGTTTTTTACCAGAATTTTTGGCGTAAATTGTCATTAGTGTGGCAGGTATTGTCATTTACTTGTCGGATTTTGTATCGTATAATAGTCTCATCAATCAAATAAAACAAAAGAGGAAATCAACTTGTCAAACAAAAAAGTTATCTTAGTCACAGGCGCTTCATCAGGTATGGGAAAATTGTCAGCCCAAGACCTCATTAAAGCGGGTCACACAGTTTACGCAGTTGCTCGTAGCGTAGACAAGGTGAAAGACTTGGAAGCTCTCGGTGGTCACATCATGAAGATGGACGTGACCAATGAAGAAGATATCGAGAAAGTAGTAGCGCAAGTTATCGCTGAACAAGGTCGTATCGATGTGCTTTGGAACAATGCAGGTTACGGTCTTTATGGTCCAGTAGAAGATTTGTCCATGGAAAAAGCCCAACAGCAATTTGAGGTTAATGTCTACGGTGTGGCTCGCTTGACCAAGAAAGTCTTGCCTTACATGCGTGCTCAAAAAGATGGTCTTATCATTAACACTTCATCCATGGGTGGAAAAATCTATACACCACTTGGGGCATGGTACCATGCATCAAAACATGCCATTGAAGGATTCAGTGACTGCCTTCGTATGGAAGTCAAGGAATTTGGTATCAAAGTCGTTGTCTTAGAACCAGGTATGATCAACACCGGTTTCAACGAAACAGTTGGTCAACACTTCTCCTATGAGTCAAAAAATGGAGCTTACAGCCGTTTGGTCAATGGCTACATCAAAGCTATGGAAAACAACCTAGCACCAGGTTCAAACCCAGAAGTCATTTCTCGTACTGTCTTGAAAATCATCAACTCTCGTAACCCTAAAACACGTTATCTAGTTAGACGTGGAGGAAAACTATTGGTCGGTATTCGCCGTATCTTTGGTGACAAATTCTTCGACCGTATGATGCTCATGTCTATGCGTTAATAGAAATGGAGAAACCCTATGCGTCTGAGTCTCAGTCAGCAATATATTGACAATTTGAAACTTATTGGGCTAGACCTGAACATGATTCTGGAACTAGCCAATCTTCCAGATACCACCTGGAAGGAAGAACTGAATCTTTCAACCCTTGATTACTACCATCTTTTGACGGCTTTTGACAAGGTAGCCAATGATGAGCAGATTATCGCCATGAGCCGTATCAAGGATATTCAGATGTTCATGCCACCTTTCTTTGCGGCACTTTCGTCGAAAAATGGCCTCGCAGCAATAGAGCATTTTGCCAAATACAAGAAAATCACAGGTCCTATTGTCGTTAGTATCGAAACCTTCGATGACCTTGTACGTGTTAGCTACCGCTATGATTATTCAGGACTTGACTTGCCTCGTTTCGCCCTTCTCAATGATCAACTTTTATTAGTTGATTTGATTCGGACTGGTACAGGAGAAAACATCGTCCCCCTACACGTGGGGACTCCATATGTCTATGAAGAAGTCAGTCTGAAGGTGTTTGGCTGTCACGTGGAAATAATGGAAGGGAATGAACTAGTCTTTAAAAAGTCGGATTTAGAGAAACCATTCCTGACATCCAATAATGTCATGTTGGACTATCTAGAACCTCAACTCAAAGAGCGCTTGGCAAAAGCCGTGACCAGTGAAAGTTTTACCGGTATTGTTCAGTAAAAACTCTACCAGGCCATCCCAAGTGGTGCCTTTAGTATCGAAGATATCGCAGCGACTCTCGGCATTAGCAGCCGAACCTTGCAACGAAACCTGACGGCAGAAGGGACCAAGTTTAACCAGGAATTGCAAAATGTGCAGAAGATTCTAGCCTTTGGTTACTTCAAAAATCCTGACATGACAACGGATGATGTAGCCTATTTGCTGGGCTATTCAGAAGTATCTTCCTTCTCACGAGCCTTTAGAAAGTGGACAGGAAAGACGATATCGGAGTATCGAGAAGAGATTCAGAAACACTCCTAAAATCAGAGATATTTTTTATAAGCATCAGATAATATCATCTGGTGTTTTTATTTTTTTAAAGAATTTCAACTTTTTTCTTGACAAGTGAGTGAACACTCACTATAATAGCTCTTGTGATTTAAAAAAGGTAAGTATACACTCACCTAGGAGGAAGCATATGAAAAAATTGCTACATTTACAAGATTTGGATAAGTCTTTTGGTCGTCAAATGGTTTTGAATCATGTCAGCTTTGAATTGCAGCCAGGAGAAATTATAGGTTTAATTGGTCCGTCTGGTGCTGGTAAATCAACCATGATTAAGACCATGTTAGGGATGGAAAAAGCTGACGGAGGGGTTGCTTTGGTATTGGATCATACTATGCCCAATCGTCATATTTTAGGAGATATTGGTTATATGGCCCAGTCAGATGCCTTATATGAGGCTTTGTCAGGCCAAGAAAATCTGGAATTTTTTGGTCAGCTAAAAGGGCTATCCAAAAGAGATCTGACAGTTGAAATTGCCCACGTGGCTCAAGTTGTGGATCTGACAGAGCATTTGAATAAAACGGTATCCGGTTATTCTGGAGGAATGAAACGACGCCTGTCTTTAGCTATCGCACTTCTGGGGAATCCTCAGCTCTTGATTTTAGATGAGCCAACAGTTGGGATTGATCCTTCTCTGCGTAAGAAAATTTGGAAAGAGCTAATCACTCTAAGAGACAAAGGAGTAGGAATCTTGGTGACAACTCACGTCATGGATGAAGCGGAGTTGACGGATAAGGTAGGCTTACTCTTAGGAGGAGAAATCATTGCTTTTGATACACCAAAGAATCTCAAAGAGAGTTACAATGTTTCAAGTATTGAAGAAGTATTTTTGAAAGCAGAAGGAGAGTAAGATGAGAACCATTGCTATTGCTAAAAAAGTTATCAAAGAATTACTTCGTGACAAACGAACTCTAGCTCTGATGTTTATAGCACCTGTCTTTATCATGTGGTTGATGAACCTCATGTTTTCAGCTAGTACAACCGTGAATGTCAAGTTAGCGACACAAGATTTACCAACTAGTTTGGTAACGAAAATGGATGAGCTCGATCATGTGGACGTTGAGACTTATCAAGGCTTAGATCAAGCCAAAGAAGCACTAGCTAATGAGAAAGTCGATGCTGTGATTTCTTATAAAGACGGGGAGTATCAGGTAGACTACGCAAACACAGATGCCTCCAAAACATCTATGATACGACAGGTGTTACGAACAAGTATCGCCAGTGAGGGCACCGATCAGTTACTATCTCGTGTCAAACAAGCTCTTCCACAATTGGACTCGGACGCAAAAACACCAGAAATCAAGGAGTCTTACCAGTATGGAGATGAAAATACAAGCTTCTTTACCAGTATGATTCCGGTTTTGATAGGTTTTGTAGTTTTCTTTTTTGTCTTTTTGATTTCAGGTATGGCGCTTTTGAAAGAGCGCACCAGTGGAACACTAGAACGTTTGTTAGCAACACCAGTGAAACGATCTGAAATCGTCTATGGCTATATGTTGTCTTACGGTATTATTGCGATTTTTCAAACGGCAGTTGTCGTTTTAGCAGCAATTTGGCTACTAGATGTAGAAGTTGTAGGAAGTATTTTAAATGTTATAATAGTTAATGTGGTACTGGCTCTTGTAGCACTAGCTTTTGGAATTCTCTTGTCTACTCTAGCAAAATCAGAATTCCAAATGATGCAATTTATTCCTCTCGTGATTATGCCCCAACTTTTTTTCTCAGGAATTATTCCATTGTCATCCATGGGAGAATGGGCTCTAACTGTGGGGAAATTTTTGCCATTAACCTATTCTGGTGATGCAATAAGCCAGATTATTCTTTACGGACACAATCTTGGTGATATTTTGTTAAATCTTGGTGTTTTAATGATTTTCCTGATCATTTTAACAATTCTCAATATCGTTGGATTGCGTCGTTATCGTAAAGTATAATAAGTGATAGATAAGAACAAAAGAGGAAGACGTGAGGGAACGAAATGACTGAAAATATTTTTGAATCTTTTGAGGATTACTTAGAGGGAGCTGCCTACCCCAAAGGAAAAAAGAGAATCATGCAAGCTGCAGTGGATCTCATATCAACAAGGAGCTACAATGGAACTTCTACTCTGCAAATTGCGGAGTATGCCGGACTAAGTCAGGCGACTCTGTTCAAGTATTTTAAAACCAAGGAAGATCTTTTAACAGCTATTTTGCATCCTGTTCTTCCTAGTCTGTTTGGAAGTTTCTTAGACCAGCTGTTGATTTTACAGACAACTGAGGAGAAAATTCACTATTTAGTCCATGATCGAATGGCTTACCTCAAAACAAATCAAGCCTTGTTAAAAATAATTTGGCAGGAGATGTTATCAAACAATAAATTGAAGCAAGAACAGACACTTATTTGGAATCTTCTTCAGGATAAAATTATAGAGCTTCGTACTCAATTAGGGACCGATGCACGTGTCAATCCAGAAATCTCAATTGATCAAATGATTCGGATCTTTACAGGTCCTTTAATAGCTTACTTTGCTCAATTGTATATCATTGGGGACAATGGCGAAATAAGGGAAGAAGACTTAGATTTGTTAGAAAAACAGATCTTAGGTGGCTTGTGGAGATGATACTTGCATTATATTAATGAAGTTTAAGATTTATCTTTGAGAAATATTTTTATTAATCCATTCTTTCTCTTAAATAGTAGAACTTTTCTCATTTTTCGATTTTCTCTTGTATTAGTTATGGATTTTATTTATAATCATTATAAATAAAAGAGAAGAGAAAATTTAAATAGTGGAAGAACATAAAATTGATACGAACTTTAGTGGTCGGCTGAATATCTTGCGAGCAGGGGTTTTAGGAGCTAATGACGGCATTATTTCCATAGCAGGTGTGGTTATTGGGGTGGCTAGTGCGACGGACGATATCTGGATTATATTTCTGTCTGGTTTGGCAGCAGTCTTTGCGGGTGCCTTTTCTATGGCAGGTGGAGAGTATGTTTCTGTTTCTACTCAAAAGGATACAGAAGAAGCTGCTGTTGCCAGAGAGCGAGAGCTTTTAGAGAAGAATCCCGAGATCGCTAGGCAGTCTCTCTATGCTGCCTATGTTCAAAATGGCGAGTGTGAGACTTCTGCCCAGCTCATGACTAATCGGGCTTTTCTCCAGGATCCGTTGGAGGCTTTGGTACAGGAAAAATATGGAATCGAGATTGAGGAGTTCACTAATCCCTGGCATGCTGCTGTATCAAGCTTTTTAGCTTTTGCTGTTGGTGCGCTTTTCCCTATGATTACCATTATCATGCTTCCTGCTACTATCCGTATCTGGGCAACCGTTCTAATCGTGGCCTTGGCCCTTTTGGGAACAGGCTATACCAGCGCTAGATTGGGCAAAGCACCGCTCAAAAATGCTATGATTCGCAACCTCGTGATTGGCCTTTTAACCATGGCGGTCACCTATGCAGTAGGACAGGTATTTGCAATTTAGATAGTAGAAAAAGTTAAAGTCAGTAATTTTACTGGCTTTTTGAGTTGTCAAATCTAGAGAAAAATCCAGCTTTAACTATTGTCTGAATGAGTTCAGAACCCCTCTTCCCATTCTCTAATTTCAAAGTTCGAGAGAAAGAAGTGTCATGCACTTCTTTTTTGTGAAAATTTTCCTTATATCAAGAAAACTTTTGGAAAATATGATATAATAGTTGCGTATAAAATATGAAAAGGAGTTTTTGTAACATGGCAAAACTTACTGTTAAAGACGTTGATTTGAAAGGTAAAAAAGTCCTCGTTCGTGTAGACTTTAACGTACCATTGAAAGACGGAGTGATTACGAATGACAATCGTATCACTGCCGCTCTTCCAACTATTAAATACATCATTGAGCAAGGCGGTCGTGCAATTCTCTTCTCTCACCTTGGACGTGTTAAAGAAGAAGCAGATAAAGAAGGTAAATCTCTTGCGCCAGTAGCTGCAGACTTGGCTGCTAAATTGGGTCAAGACGTTGTTTTCCCAGGTGTCACTCGTGGTGCTGAATTGGAAGCAGCTATCAACGCTCTTGAAGATGGACAAGTTCTCTTGGTTGAAAACACTCGTTACGAAGATGTTGACGGCAAGAAAGAATCTAAAAACGATCCTGAACTTGGTAAATACTGGGCATCACTTGGAGATGGTATCTTCGTAAACGATGCATTCGGTACAGCTCACCGTGCACACGCATCTAACGTTGGTATCTCAGCAAACGTTGAAAAAGCTGTTGCTGGTTTCCTTCTTGAAAACGAAATTGCCTACATCCAAGAAGCTGTTGAAGCTCCAGAACGTCCATTCGTGGCTATCCTTGGTGGTTCAAAAGTTTCAGACAAGATCGGTGTTATCGAAAACTTGCTTGAAAAAGCTGATAAAGTCCTTATCGGTGGTGGGATGACTTACACATTCTACAAAGCACAAGGTATCGAAATCGGTAACTCACTTGTAGAAGAAGACAAATTGGATGTTGCGAAAGCTCTTCTTGAAAAAGCAAACGGTAAATTGATCTTGCCAGTTGACTCTAAAGAAGCAAATGCATTTGCTGACTACACTGAAGTGAAAGACACTGAAGGTGAAGCAGTGGATCCAGGCTTCCTTGGTTTGGATATCGGTCCTAAATCTATCGCTAAATTTGATGAAGCCTTGACTGGTGCGAAAACTGTTGTCTGGAATGGCCCTATGGGTGTATTTGAAAACCCAGACTTCCAAGCTGGTACAATCGGTGTTATGGACGCTATCGTGAAACAACCTGGCGTAAAATCAATCATCGGTGGTGGTGACTCAGCTGCCGCAGCTATCAACCTTGGCCGTGCAGACAAGTTCTCATGGATTTCTACTGGTGGTGGAGCATCAATGGAACTTCTTGAAGGTAAAGTATTGCCAGGACTTGCAGCACTGACTGAAAAATAAGCAGCAAGCTTAGAAACTTTGATTTTGTAGATAACAAGTACAAAACTGTAATAAGGAAAGACTAGTGAAAGCTGGTCTTTTTCTTGAATTCTCATTGTCCTGCTGTAGGGAAAAATCCTACAATAAAAATACGTTTTTCCTTGGATGTCTAAATCTGCATAAAGGTAAATAAAACGAGCATAAAATGCTTGCAAAACTGAGAAAAACTTGTTAGGATTAAGATATATATATATTTATTCTGATGCTTAAAGAGGGTCAAAATGAGAAAGAAACTTCTGATTGGTGGTTTCCATTACTTTTTGATTTTCTGAAGGCATGAGAAAACTGCATACTGTAAAAGTTAGCAGAGGGAGGAGAAAAATGAAGAAAAAAGAAGTTTTTGGTTTTCGGAAAAACAAGGCTGTTAAAACTTTATGCGGTGCTGTTCTAGGTGCGGCTTTTTTAACGTCAACGATGCAAGTAAGAGCAGATGAAGTAGTATCTGATACCAATAGTCCTGTCAATACTGAAATGGTGGGCACTGGAAATGCAGCGACTAATCTGCCTCAAGCTCAAGGGCCAGCCAGTCAGGCATCTAAAGAGAGTCAGGCGAGAGCAGGTCAGGCAGATGGCGGTGTGACAGTGACTGTTCCAACAGCTGGTTTAGATGAAAGCGTCAAAAAGGCTCAAGAAGCTGGACTGACAGTGGTCAAAGACCCAGCTGTTGACAAAGGAGTAGCTCAGACTGCTCAAGAAACTGCAGACAAAAAAGCGGAGATTGCAGCAGATTATCAAGCGCAAGTAACCGATATTGATGCCAAGGTCAAGGAGTACAAAGAAAAAGTATCAGCCTACGAGGCGGAAGTAGTTCGGATTACAGCAGAAAACAAAGCGGCTGCAGACCAATACGCTAAAGATTTGGCTGCTCATCAAGCAGAAGTGGCTCGGATTACAGCAGAAAATGCTCAGCTGAAAGCAGATTATGAAGCAGCACTGAGCAAGTACAAAACAGATTTAGCAGCGGTTCAAAAGACGAATGCGGATAATGCGGCGGCTTACCAAGCAGCTAAAGCGGCCTATGATGCAGAGTTGGCCCGTGTTCAAAAACTGAATGCGGAAACAAAGGCTAATTATGATGCGGCTCTGGCGGCTTATGCTAGTGAGCTAGACCGTGTTCAGAAGGCGAATGCGGCGGCTAAGGCACGGTATGAAAAAGCTTTAGCGGATACTGAAGCTGCAAATGCTAAGATTGCTGCTGATAATGAAGCTATTAAACAGCGGAATGCGGCTGCAAAAGCGGCCTACGAGGCAGCACTTGTCCAATATCAAACAGATTTAGCAACTGTCCGAAAGACCAATGCTGATAATGAAGCGGCATATCAAACGGCTCAGGCGAATTATCAGGCAGAATTGGCCCGTATCCAAAAGGAAAATCAAGATAAAAAAGCTCAATATGAAGCAGATTTAGCAGCTTATGAAGCTAAAAAGACTCAAATTGAAGCTGAAAATGCAGCAGCTCAAAAAGAATATGAGCAAAAGCTGGCAGAGAACCAAGCTAAGAATGCCACTATAGCAGCTGAAAATGAAGAAATCAAGAAGCGTAATGCTCAAGCCCAAGCAAATTATCAAGCTCAGTTGGCCCAGTATAATGCTGATTTGGCTGTCTATAATACAAAATTAGCCAAGTATCAGCAAGATAAGGCTAAGTATGATGCTGAACAGGCCAAGATTAAGGCTGGACTGGCTATCGCAGAAGCAAAGAAGACTGAAGACGGGCATCTGAGCCGTCCAATTGCGCAAAGTCTGGTTTTCAAATCAGAACCTAATGCTGATCTGTCACTGACTACAAATGGTGAGTTCGTCAGCTATGCTGGCATGGAAGCCGCTGTGAAGAACACTGCAGAGTTTTCTAAGAAACTCTTCCAGTTGGACAACTTCAAAGTAACAGATATTCAAAATGCTAACTATCAGACCAATCAGCAGGAAAGCTTTGGTACGGTTGGCAAGTATGCAGACTATAGTTCTAACGTAACAAGTGGTAAAGGGCCGACTGAATGGTCTTCTGTTTTGCTGAGCCGCGGTCAGTCTGCAACAGCAACCTATACAAATCTTCAGGGAACTTATTATCGAGGGAAAAAAGTTTCTAAAATCGTTTATACTTATACTCTTGATCCAAGCTCCCAATTCCGCAATGATAAGGCTTGGTTAGGTATTTTTAAAGATCCAACCATGGGAGTGTTTGCTTCAGCTTATACAGGAAATTTTGAAGATGCAACCTCTCTCTTTGTGAAGACGGAATTTGTCTTTTATGATGATAAAGGCCAACCGATTAATTTTGACCAGGCCTTGATGTCCGTGGCTTCCCTCAACCGTGAAGCTAACTCTATCGAAATGGCCAAAGATTATACCGGAACTTTCAACAAGATTTCAGGTTCATCTATTGGTGAAAAGAACGGCCAAATTTATGCGACTGAGTCTGAAAACTTCAAAAAAGGAGTTGGCGGATCTCGCTTTACCATGTATAAGAATGCTCAGCCGGACTCAGGCTGGGACACTACAGATGCTCCTAACTCATGGTATGGAGCAGGAGCGGTAGAAATTTCTGGCACAACCAACAGTATGACGATTGGAACAATTTCCTCTTCTGAAGTGTTAGGCCAGCCAGAGGCTACTGATCCACGTAGGGCTGACAAACTAGCTCCTAAGAAACCAAATATTTGGTTTGCGATTAATGGTGATGTTCGAGCGAATGATCTGCCAATCATCACAGTAGAAGAACCGGAAGCGCCAGTAGCTCCTACAGCTCCTGCAGTGCCAACTGAAGAAGCGCTTAAGCCTTTGGATCCAACTCCAACTACACCAACACCGAAGGCTCTTCCAACACCTCCGGCAGCACCGACTTATGAAAAAGATCCGACGCCACCGACGCGTACACCAGATACACAAGAGCCTAGTAAGCCTTCTGAGCCAAGCTATGAAGTAGAAAAAACTGTCCGGCCAGCAGTGGTAGAACCGACCTATGAAAAAGAGCCAACACCTCCGGCAGCACCGACTTATGAGAAGGAGCCGGAAGCGCCAACTCCTACACCAGATACACCGGAGCCTAATAAGCCGGTAGAACCAACTTATAGCCCGCTGCCAACCTTACCAGCAGAACCTGTTTATCAAAAAGAGCCAGCAGCGCCAGTAGTATCGACTGTGCATTATCATTATGCTCTTTTACAATCTCAGCCGCTGATCAATAAAGAAATTCAAAATGACCAAGGCACCAATATTGATAAGACTCTTGTAGCTAAGCAGTCTGTCGTTCAGTTTGCCTTAAAGACAGAAGCTCTTCCAGCTGGACGCAGCGAGACGACTTCTTTTGTCATTGCTGATCCGTTGCCAAGTGGTTATGAAGTTGACTTAGAAGCAACAAAAGCTGCTAGCGCAGGTTTTGACGTCAGCTATGATAGGGCTAGTCACACAGTGACATTCAAGGCAACTCCAGCAACCTTAGCTACTTATAACGCTGATACGACCAAAGAAGTTGCTACGCTCTTTCCAACTGTAGTCGGTCGAGTTCTCAATGATGGCGCGACTTATACCAATAATTTCACCATGACAGTCAATGATGCCTATGGTGTCCGCTCAAACGTAGTACGCGTGACTACGCCAGGCAAGCCTGATGATTCAGATAATCCTAGCAATAATTACATCAAGCCAACCAAGGTCAATAAAAATAAGGCAGGCTTGGTGATTGATGGTAAGGAAGTCTTGGCTGGTTCGACCAACTATTATGAGCTGACTTGGGATTTGGACCAGTATAAGGGAGATAAGTCATCTAAGAGCACGATTCAAAAAGGCTTCTACTATGTAGATGATTATCCAGAAGAGGCACTTGAGCTTCGTCCAGAATTAGTCAAGCTAGTGGATGCGGATGGCAAGGCTGTGGCAGGTGTGACAGTGACCCACTACGAGAGCCTTGAAAAAGCCCCTGCAGCAGTTCGAGAGCTCCTTCAAAAGGCCAATATCACTGTTAAAGGTTCTTTCCAACTCTTTGCAGCAGACGATGCCCAAGCCTTTTATGACCAATATGTTGTAACAGGTAAATCTTTGACCATTACAAGCCCTATGGCGGTCAAAGAAGGAATGGGCCGCACAGGCGGTAAATTCGAGAACCGGGCTTATCAAATTGACTTTGGAAATGGTTATGCGACAGACGTAGTCGTGAACAATGTTCCTAAAATCAGTCCTGAAAAAGATATTACTCTGAGTTTGGATCCGACAAGTGCAGAGAACTTGGATGGCAAGGAACTGACTTTGGGACGGCACTTTAACTACCGTCTCATCGGCGGCTTGATCCCTGCTAACCACTCTGAAGGTTTGACAGACTATAGCTTTGTGGATGATTATGACCAACGAGGAGATGAGTACACGGGTGCTTACAAAACCTTTGCCAAAGTGGACATCATGCTCAAAGATGGTAAGGTGATAAAGGCTGGTACAGATTTGACTGAGTATACAGCTGCGAATGTTGATCTTGAGAAAGGTTTGATTTCTATTCGTTTCAAGGAAGAATTCTTAGAGACTATTTCTCTGGATTCAGCTTTTCAGGCTGAAACCTATCTACAGATGAAGCGGATTGCTGCAGGTACTTTTGAAAATACCTACATCAATACGGTCAACCATGTGGTCTATGCTTCAAATACAGTTACAACAGTCACTCCTAAGGCACAGCATCTGCTTGTTTCAGATATAAACGATCCAAGAAGAGCTAATCCAACTTCAGTGGCCAAAAAGATTCCTGTTTCTCTTCTGCCAGAAACGGGAGCAAAAGATACAGTCTATCTGCCATATCTAGGTTTAGCAGCCATTATTGGTGCTTTAGGTCTAGGAAAATTGAAAGGTAAAGAAGACTGATAATAGATGAGGCTAGGGAATCCCTAGCCTTTTTATCTTTAAAAATACTGCAAAATCTTATGTAGCAAAAGTCTAAATCATTTGTAACATGACAAAAACATAACTCTAAAAAAACTGACATGTAAATGAGGTATGATTTTTTTATCATCAAATTATACGGAGAAAAACAGTTATGAAAAAAACATTTGCTAAAGCGACTCTTGGTTTAACTTCCACAGCTTTTTTGGCGACAATCGGCGCTCAAGCTGTTCATGCAGATTCTTATGTTGTCCAGCAAGGGGACTCTTTTTTTGCCATTGCTAGTGCCAATGGAATGAATCCTTACGAACTTGCTGCCAATAATGGAAAGACAATTTTTGATACGATTAACCCAGGAGATGTGCTGCAAGTAAATGGTACAGCTTTGGCTCAGACTTACAATCCTTACAGCGCTCCAGCTTATGAAGCGACAAGTGATGCTGCTTTGGTATCTGATACTGAAGATGTTGTCTTAAATACGCCAACTGACTATGGCAATTCTTACCCAATCGGCCAATGTACCTGGGGCGTGAAAGAAATGGCTCCCTGGGCAAGCAACTGGTGGGGGAATGCTAATACTTGGGCAATCAATGCTGGTGCTCAGGGTTATGCAACAGGAAATGTTCCAGTACCAGGCGCTATTGCAGTTTGGGATGGTGGCGAATACGGACATGTTGCTTATGTGACAGATGTGCAAAGCGACAGCTCAATTCAAGTTCTAGAAGCGAACTATAATCGCCAAAAGCAGATTAACAACTATCGTGGCTACTTTAACCCAAATGAATTTATGGGTGGAGTTACTTACATTTATCCAAACTAAAGATAATAAAAACGAGGCTGGGACCGATAATGTCTCAGCTTTTAAATAGTCGATAGCTCTTGATGCGGTAGCTGATAGGGCTTTTTCTTTGTGTGGGAAAAGTCCTGAGCAGAAAGAGTTTTTTTGAGACGAAATATGTTAAAATGAAGAGAGGGAGGATTTCCTGGAAGGAGACTAATGAGTTATTTCAATAAGTACAAGTTTGATAAATCGAAATTTCGTCTGGGCATGCGTACCTTTAAAACAGGTCTGGCTGTCTTCATCATCCTATTGCTCTTTGGGCTTTTTGGTTGGAAAGGCCTGCAAATCGGTGCTTTGACGGCGGTCTTTAGTCTTCGTGAAGATTTTGATAAGAGTGTCCACTTCGGGACATCGCGAATCTTGGGAAACAGCATCGGTGGTTTTTACGCTCTGCTCTTTTTCATTGTCAATAGTGTCTTTAAGGAGCAGTATTGGGTCACCCTCCTTTTGGTACCGGTCTGTACCATGCTGACAATTATGACCAATGTCGCCATGAACAACAAGGCGGGAGTCATTGGCGGAGTATCTGCCATGCTGATTATTACCCTGTCCATTCGGCCGGAAGATACCATCCTGTATGTCTTTGCTAGAATCTTTGAAACCTTCATGGGAGTCTTTGTTGCGATTCTGGTAAATTCTGATATGAATCGGCTGCGAGCCATCTTTGAAAAGAAAAAATAAAATCTGTGTAAGAAAATCTGACATTATTTCTTGACATAAGATTTATTTCGTCCTATAATAGTGCGTAGAGAGGAATTTGAATGAAGGAAAAAGAGTTTCGCCGAAACATGGCAGTCTTTCCCATCGGCAGTGTTATGAAACTGACGGACCTATCTGCCCGTCAGATCCGTTATTATGAAGACCAGAATCTGATTACCCCTGCTCGGAATGAGGGCAATCGTCGGATGTATTCTTTGAATGATATGGACCGCCTTTTAGAAATTAAGGATTATATTTCAGAAGGCTATAATATTGCTGCGATTAAGAGGAAATATGCTGAGCGTGAAGCCAAGTCCCACAAGACCATTAGTGAAAAAGATGTCCGCCGTGCTCTGCATCATGACATCTTGCAGCAAGGCCGTTTTGCTTCTTCTCTGCCAACCTTTGGTCAGATGCGTCGACCATAGCTATTTTGTTTGAATTACAAGGAGAAATTTAATGTCTATTACAGCAGCTGATATCCGTCGCGAAGTAAAAGAGAAAAATGTTACCTTTATTCGTCTTATGTTCTCTGATATTTTAGGGACTATGAAGAATGTGGAAATTCCTGCCACGGATGAACAGCTTGACAAGGTCTTATCCAATAAAGCCATGTTTGATGGTTCTTCCATCGAAGGTTTTGTCCGTATCAATGAATCAGATATGTATCTCTATCCTGATTTGGATACTTGGACAGTGTTTCCCTGGGGAGATGAAAACGGCAGTGTAGCGGGTCTGATTTGTGATGTTTATACGACAGATCATGTACCGTTTCTAGGGGATCCTCGCAGCAACCTCAAGCGTGCTCTCAAGCATATGGAAGAACTGGGCTTCAAATCCTTTAACCTCGGACCAGAGCCAGAATTTTTCCTCTTTAAGCTGGATGAAAATGGCGATCCGACGCTGGAAGTCAATGATAAGGGTGGCTATTTTGACTTGGCGCCGACGGATTTGGCAGACAATACTCGTCGAGAAATCGTCAATGTCCTGACCAAGATGGGCTTTGAAGTAGAAGCTAGTCACCATGAGGTAGCTGTCGGCCAGCACGAGATTGACTTTAAGTATGATGAAGTACTTCGGGCTTGTGATAAGATTCAGATTTTTAAGCTGGTTGTGAAAACTATTGCTCGTAAGCATGGTCTGTATGCAACCTTTATGGCTAAGCCTAAGTTTGGCATTGCGGGGTCTGGTATGCACTGTAACATGTCCCTCTTTGATCAAGACGGCAATAATGCCTTCTTCGATCCAGAAGATCCAAAAGGTATGCAGCTGTCAGAAACAGCCTACCATTTCTTGGGTGGTTTGATTAATCATGCTTATAACTATACAGCTATCATGAATCCAACGGTCAACTCATACAAACGTCTGGTTCCTGGATATGAAGCACCAGTTTATATTGCTTGGGCAGGACGCAATCGTTCACCGTTGGTGCGCGTGCCAGCCTCTCGTGGTATGGGTACTCGCTTGGAGCTGCGTTCGGTTGACCCGATGGCCAATCCATATATTGCTATGGCTGTTCTCTTGGAAGTTGGCCTGCACGGTGTTGAGAATAAAATCGAAGCTCCAGCACCAATCGAAGAAAACATCTATATCATGACTCCAGAGGAGCGTAAGGAAGCAGGAATTACAGACCTGCCATCAACTCTTCACAATGCCTTGAAGGCCTTGACAGAAGACGAAGTTGTTAAAGCGGCTCTTGGCGAGCATATCTATACTAGCTTCTTAGAAGCTAAGCGTATCGAGTGGGCTAGCTATGCAACCTTTGTCTCTCAATGGGAAGTGGATAATTATTTAGATTTATACTAAACTTAGAGCAGGAGGATTGGCATATCCCCTGCTTTTTCGTGGAGGAGGAGAAAAATGGAAGAATTTCATGATTTTATAAAGCAGGTTTTTGATGAGCAATATGAGGCTTGTTTTAGTTCAGGTATGCTTGAAAAACTTGAACCTCAAGATTATTATCTAAGGCGGGAGGAAGATGGCCAGTTAATCGCCTTGCTCCATGCCCAACAGGTGTTGGAAAGCATTCATATCAAGGCTTTGGTGGTGGATAAAGAACATCAGAAAAAAGGTTTGGGAGCCAGTCTGCTGGCAGAATTAGAAGAAAAGGCTGCAGAAGCTGGAGCGACTAGCATTACTTTATCTACTAAATCTTATCAGGCCAGGGATTTTTACATCAAGCAAGGCTATGAAATCTACGCCAGTCTAACAGATGTTCCGCAAAAAGGCATTACCAAATATCATTTTATCAAGCGATTAAACGAAGCCATTCTTAAATAGACGGAAGCCAATTTGGCTTCTGTTTTCTAACATCTATTTGCATACATTCAGCATGTATGTTAAAATAAAGTTTAAGAAAAGGAGAACAAATGATTACCAGTTTATACCCCGTTTTAATGAGCGAAGATGTCCATCAAGCTGCACAATTTTTCATTGACTATTTCCAATTTCAGGAAACCTTCCGTTCAGATTGGTATATTAGTTTAAAGAATATCGAGAGTGGTTTTGAGCTTGCTTTTATTGATAGCAAGCATGGGACAGTGCCACAAGCCTACCAGTCTAAGGCGAGTGGTCTAATCATCAATATCGAAGTTGACAATGTGGATTGTCTTTATGAAGAATTGCGTCAGCAAGAAGAAATGGAGATCCTTCTTCCCATTAAAAGTGAAGATTTTGGGCAGCGACATTTCATTGTGGAAGCGCCGGGTTCTGTTTTGGTTGATGTCATTCAAGTCATTCCACCTAGCGCTGAATTTGCGGCAAATTATTTGGAGAGTGAAGATGAATAAAAAGCAGCAGGCTTCTCTAGAGACAAGCAAGAAAATATTAGCTATCGCACGGAAACATTTTTCTTTAAAGGGTTATGCAGAAACTTCCTTGGAAGAAGTTGTAGATGAATTGGGAATGACAAGAGGCGCGCTTTATCACCATTTCGGGAATAAGAAGACTTTATTTACCGCCGTACTGGCACAAATTCAATCCGAACTGGGATCTTATGTAGAAAAAAACGCCCTGAAAGCACAGGATTCTTGGGAGCAGTTGGTGGAAGGCTGTGTTGCTTTTGTTCGTTTTGCGACCTTGATCGAAAATAAACGCATTCTCCTGCTTGATGGTCCCAATGTCGTTGAGTGGAAAGAGTGGCGTCGTCAGGACGAGGCTAATTCTTTCTTTCATTTGAGAGAGCAATTAGGCATTTTATCTAAAGAAGGAAGACTTATCTCTATTGATCTGGATATGGCAGCTCATATGATTTCAGGTGCCTTGAATGAGTTGTCTCTTTTTCTGGCTGAGAAAGAGGAAGAAGTAGAAGTCAGAGGAGCAGTGAGAAGTCTTTTAAGGGTATTTAAAAATCATGGCGAAAAAGGTTAAAGATTATTATGATTTGGTTTATGCGGAGGATTTGAGCCGTCGCTTGCAAAAAGTAACAGATAAATTTGATGCTCAGCATTTTATGTCTCTAGTTGAAAGCGAATTAGAGGCTTTGGAATTTACTCAGCGTCAAGAGCTGCTGGCAAAGAGTATCAAAGAATGCTTGCCGCTTTCTTATGCTGATTCTCTGAAGGTTTTTGAGCAGATACTTGGTCCGGAGTTAGAGGGCGGCTTGGGCATGTTCTCAGAAGGGTACTGGTTGTGGCCGATTGGCAAATACGTAGAACTTTACGGAGGTCAGGAATTCGAGCTGAGTGCAGCCTTCAGTAAGGAATTAACCAAGCGATTTACTGGAGAATTTTCCATGCGGCCCTTGCTGGCTAATTATCCTAAAGCTACGATGGATTTACTGCTAGAGTGGAGCCAAGATGAGAATATGCGCGTCCGCAGGTTAGCCAGCGAGTGTATGCGGATCCGTCTGCCTTGGGCTAAGAAGCAGACTGTGGTCTTAGATTATTTTGATGAATTTACCGCTATTTTAAGGAATTTAAAGGATGATAGGGATAAATCAATCCAAAAAAGTGTCGCTAATAATCTGAATGATTTATATAAAGAAGATCCTGAAAAATTCGAGAGGGTGATTGGGACTTGGCAAGAGGAAAAACTGAGTCCGAGTTGCGCTTGGATTATCAAGCATGCTTCGCGAACAAAAAATAAAGTAGAAAAACAAGCTTTGCTAATCTAGCAAAGCTTGTTTTTTAGTTGTCTTCGTCTGGTGTAAGCACCATCGGAATAATAATAGGTTCGCGCTCGGTGCTTTCGTAGAGGAAAGGACGCAAGGCGTTGACGATAGCGCCGCTGACAGATTGGACGCTGGCATCTTTATTCTTAAGGGCAATGCGAATGGCATTGAAGAGGATGCGCTGGCTTTGGCGAATGAGGTCACCTGATTCGCGCATGTAGATAAAGCCACGGCTGAGAATATCTGGACCGGCTAAAATCATCTTGGACTCAAAATCAACCGTTGCGACAGCCAGGACAACACCGTCCTCTGACAGGTCTTTACGGTCGCGCAGGACTGCAGCTCCGATTTCACCAATGCGGTTCCCATCAACATAAATATCCTGAGCGTTGAAGCTGCCGGCAATACGAGCTGAGTCAGCTGTCAGAGCCAGCACATCACCATTGCTCATGATGAAGATATTGTCTTTTGGTACTCCAGTATCAACGGCTAGACCTGCATGGACTTTCTGCATACGGTATTCACCATGGACTGGCATGAAATATTTAGGCTTGATCAAGCGAAGCATGAGTTTCTGCTCTTGCTGGCCACCGTGTCCAGAGGTGTGGATGTTGTTAATCTTACCGTGAATCACTTCTACACCAGCCTCGGAAATGATGTTAATCAGCTTGTTAACGCTGGTTGTATTACCAGGGATAGGACTAGATGAGAAGATAACTGTATCTCCAGGCTGCAGCTGAACCTGACGGTGGGTACCATTAGCAATCCGAGACAGGGCCGCCATCGGCTCACCCTGGCTTCCGGTACACATAATCAGCACTTCACCAGCTGGATAGTCCTTGAGTTCATTTGGCTCGATGAAGGTATCTTTGGGAACCTTGATATAGCCCAGCTCAATCCCGTTGACAATAGCCTTTTCCATGGAGCGGCCAAAGACCGCAATCTTACGACCGGTCTTGACAGCAGCATCTGCTGCCTGCTGGAGCCGGAAGATGTTTGAGGCAAAGGAGGCGAAAATAATCCGTCCATGTATGCCTTCGATAATCTTCATGATAGATTGCCCGACCACTTTTTCGGAATTGGTAAAGGTCGGAACTTCAGCATTGGTCGAGTCAGATAGGAGGCAGAGAACGCCTTCCTCGCCCAGAGCAGCCATGCGGTGCAGGTCGGCCGGCTCACCGACTGGTGTAAAGTCAAACTTGAAGTCACCGGTACAGACAATCTTACCCTGCGGCGTATGGATGACAATTCCCAAAGGCTCTGGAATAGAGTGGGTTGTCCGGAAGAAAGTAGCTTTCAGATGCTTGAACTGCAGTTCTGTGTTTTGATTGATTTCATAGAGCTTGGCATCACGCAAAAGTCCATGCTCTTCTAACTTGCCGCGAATGAGGGCCAGGGCCAAAGGACCAGCATAGATAGGAACATTGGCTTGCTTGAGCAGGAAAGGAATACCGCCGATATGGTCCTCGTGCCCGTGGGTGATGAGGACAGCTTTTACGCGGTCAATATTTTCCACGATATAAGAGTAGTCGGGAATGACATAGTCAATTCCTAGTAGGTCGTCTTCTGGGAACTTGATACCGGCATCCACGATGATGATTTCATTTTGGTATTCAATCCCGTAGGTGTTTTTACCGATTTCGCCTAACCCACCAATCGCAAAAACGCCAACTTCTTTGGGTTTTAAGGTATATGCCATGGGTTAGAACTCCGTCAATTCAAAAGTGCCTGACTCTTTTTCGTATTCGAGGTGTTTGTCAGACAAGAGCTCGATAAATTCAATATTGTAAGGGGTATTTTCTTCGACTAACTTACGAGCCTGAATACGGCCTTCCAATTCATTAGCTGCTTCAATCTCTAAATAAAGGGCACGTGTCTTTTCACGGCGCGGACTGCGCTCTTTTGTTTCCTGATAAAAAACTTTGTAAATCATAAGATTCCTTTCTG